>JAUNWC010000120.1 GCA_030540495.1 Bacteroidota bacterium | reverse complement strand
GATAAGGATGTCGTCAAAGACTTTCTACACAAGCTCGTTGATTACAATATCGATTTTAAAAATCATAACGATTCTTTGAATGTTGCAACAGAATTTTTTCAACAAAATTGGTATTCTTTAGATTATAATATAAGTTATCAAGACGATAATTTCTCAAGCATGTCGCCTGGAAAACAATCTTTTGTTATTTTAAAATTGCTATTAGATATTAGCAACAAAACTTGTCCAATTCTTATAGACCAGCCTGAAGATAGTCTTGACAATAGAGCTATTTATAAGGAGTTGGTTGCTTACATTAAGAAAAAGAAGAAGGAACGACAAATTATTTTGGTAACGCATAACCCTAACATTGTTGTTGGAGCAGATGCAGAAAATGTAATTGTAGCCAATCAGAACGGAACTAATTCTCTAAATAAGAGTGGCAATAAGTTTGAGTATGTTAATGGAGCATTGGAAAACACTAAACCATTAGACCGTAATAATGAAGACGTGTTGTCTTCACAGGGTATTAGAGAACATATCTGTGATATATTAGAGGGCGGAAAAGCTGCATTTGAAAAGCGAGAACATAAATACGGATTCAAAAACAGATAATAATTTTTACTTAAAGAATAATTATCCACAAACCTCAAGCATAGATTTATGCTTAAAAATCAGGTTGTAAGGATTTGTAGGTAATCATAACTATCATAAACAAAAAATCAATAATGAAAATAGCACAGATTATTCCGAGTTTGTTACAATTCGGGCCAGTGATTGTTGCCAACGATTTAAGCAAATTGTTGGTGGAAAGAGGACATGAAGTTACGGTGTTTTATTTTGACGAAAAGCCGGGCAACCTATTGACTTTTCCTTGCAAGACACAACAGATAAAGATGAGCGAAAAGATTGACTTCAACGCTTTTGATGTGGTTCATTGCCACGGCATCCGTCCGGATATTTATGTTTGGAAGTATAGAAAGAAAAGCGATAAGGCAAAATTTGTTTCTACTATTCATGCTTTTCTTTATGAGGATATAAAATCGACTTATAATCCTTTGATAGCAAAGATGGTTACGCCTATTTGGTTAAGAATATTAAGGAAACCGGATGTGAGAGTAGTGTTGAGTAAGCAGGCTTTGAAATATTACGAAAAAGCTTTCAAAGGGTTGAAAACTGTTTGTGTTTATAACTCAAGGATAACCGACCGAAGCATTACACCGACCGAAGAAGAAAAAGAAGAATTGTTGAAGTTTAAAGGTGATAAGGTTCTTCTTGGTGTCAATGCTGGATTGACACCAAGAAAGGCAGTGGATGTGATAATCAATGCACTGCCTTTATTGGAGGAATGCAAGTTGTTCATAGCAGGAGACGGCAAGGTAAGGCAAGAATTGGAGCAGTTGGCAAAGGACAGCGGAGTTACGGAAAGAGTTCATTTTGCAGGTTACCGCAGAGATGCTTTCAAATATATTCCTTATTACGATATTTATATGATGCCGTCAAGGGCAGAAGGTTTTCCGTTAGCGTTGTTGGAAGCGATGTCAATGAAATGCAACGCTGTCGTATCGGACATTCCTATCTTTAAAGAGTTTTTCACTAACGAAGAAGTAACGTTCTTTAAGTTGGACGACTGGCAAGATTGTGCCAAAGCTGTGAAATATGCTATCAACCACAACAAAGGTGAGCAAGCGTATAATAAATATATGAGTGATTACTCGCCGGAGATATTTGTAGAGAATTATTTAAAAGTATATCGTGGTGAAATATGACGACAGGTAATAAATACACTTTTGGAGGTTTGCTTTACATGATGGCTTGTTTAATAAGGACGAAGTTGTTTTACAATAAAGCAAGGATAATACGTTTTCCTTTTGACATCAGAGGCAAACGTTGGATAGATTTAGGCGAAAACCTTACAACAGGGAAAGGTTGCAGGTTGGAGGCTTTTCCAAAAGAAGAGAATGATGGCAAAGTTATGATTTTTGGCAAAGGTTGTCAGATAAATGATTATTGTCATATTTCGGCTATGCATAGCGTTGTGATAGAAGATGGTGTGCTTTTGGCTGGAAAAGTCTATGTTTCAGACAATTCTCACGGATTTTATCGGGGGGGGTAAAGAACTCGCTACCCGAAGAGCGACCGATAGATAGAGAATATTTCGTTTCGCCGGTTAGAATAGGCAAAAACACGTGGATAGGAGAAGGCGTGATAGTAATGCCTGGCGTAGAGATAGGAGAAGGTTGCGTAATAGGAGCAAACAGCGTTGTAACAAAATCTATAGAAAGTTTTTCTATTGCTGTTGGCTCACCAGCAAAAGTTATCAAACATTTTGACAAGACACGTAGGACATGGAAACCTGTAAAATAGACTAAACCAAAATATTTAGTCTATTTGCTTTTTTCAGAATTTAACAAAACTCTAAAATCGCTTGCAGTAGAGAACTAACTGCGAGTGTTTTCTTTTTTATTTTTTTATGTTATCAATAGTAATTATTGAATATCATTCTTTGGATGCTGTTCAAAAGTTGTATCAATCATTGCAAAAGGTTGATATTAAAGAGCAGTATGAAGTTATTGCTTCGTCTAATTCTTTGTATGATAAGGCAAAGCAAGAGGCTATTCAAGAAGAATATTCTTTTGCCCGCTGGACTTTTAACGAAAAGAACGGTGGCTTTGCTTACGGGATGAACCAAGGACTGAAAATTGCCAAAGGAGATTTGTTGCTTATCACCAACCCCGATGTTATTATTAAAAGCGGTGTTGATGAGGCAATAGATTTTCTAAAACAGCATAGCAAAGTTGGAGCCGTTGGTCCTATGATTAAAGACAAGGACGGCGAGGTACAGGATTCGTGCAGAAAATATGTAACGCCTGCCAACTATATCGTAAGGCAGTTGAAACGTATCTTTTTACACAAAGACAGAATTAGCGACTATTCTTACAGCGATATGCAGACGGCAGACTGGATTATCGGTGCATTTATTCTTATGACGCGTGAGGCTTATCAACTAACACAAGGCTTGGACGACAAATATTTTATGTATGCCGAAGACTTGGATTTCTGCACTCGTTTAAGAAAAGCCGGCAAAGAGATAGTTTATTTTCCTAAAATGCAAGTAGAATATAAAGGTTCTTCTTCTGCAAGACATTCGTGTAAGTATGCCAAAATATTCCTTAAATCTCACGTAAGATACTGGAATAAATTTGGTTACGCACGCTATGGGGGGGGGGTATCCAAAGAGAATGGATATCAACCTTATCTGTTGATAACAGCACATTTTTTAAGACGACAGTTTTATTTTTCAAGGACGGTGTCAGGCAGAGTTTTTTCTCAATTTTCCTTTTGAGTGAAAACTTTGTTTGATGCCGTCTTTTTTTGTTTGAAATTAAAAATATAAAAGCACATATTTTTACAGATGAAATTTTCAGTATTGATGTCTGTTTATTACAAGGAACAGGCAGATTTTTTACGTCAGGCTTTGGACAGCGTTTTCAATCAAACACTCAGAGCCGATGAAGTTGTTTTGGTTGAAGACGGACCTTTGACTGAAGAACTTGACGAAGTTGTAGAAGAATATCAACAACGGTATTCGGAGTTGAAAGTCGTTAAGTTGAAAGAGAACGGTGGTTTAGGCAAAGCATTGAACGAAGGTTTGAAACACTGCTCCAATGAGTTGGTTGCCAGAATGGATACGGACGATATTTCTAAACCCGACAGATTTGAAAAACAGATAAAGTTTTTGGAAGAACATAAAGAGATAGATGTAGTTTCATCGTGGATAGATGAGTTTGTCGGCACAACGGATAATGTCATTTCAACAAGAAAGTTGCCTGAAACTACTGAAGAGATATTTCGTTTTGGCAAAGGAAGAAATCCAATAAATCATCCGAGCGTTGTGTTTAGAAAATCTGCTGTCTTAAAGGCTGGGTCGTATCAACATTTTCCGTTGTTTGAGGATTATTATCTTTGGGTTAGAATGTTAATGCAAGGGGCGAAGTTTTATAACTTACAAGAAGCATTGCTGTTCTTTCGTACTACAGAAGATATGTTCAAACGTAGGGGTGGTTTGAAGTATGCCAAAACGGAAATGAAGTTTCAAAGGGCAATGTTGAAGTTAGGTTATATTAACAGTTTGCAATTCTGTAAAAATATCTGCATACGATTTATTTCAAGGATAGTTCCTAACGGTTTAAGAGGTTGGATTTATAGACGGATAAGAGGGTAAAAGGTTGTTTTAAATGAGGGATGATTTTCGGTTGAATAAAAAAAAGTTCGTATCTTTGCAGTCGTGTTTAACCGCAAGATTTGCGTTTTATTAACCGCAAAAATTGAAGAGATACTATTAAGATATGTATATTTACGAATCTAAATATTGGGGCAAATTTGTTTGGGATAAGGATTATATTGCCGAGAAATTATTGTTGTTGAATAAGCAGGCTGGTTATTTGGCAGGAAGGTTGAGCGATATAGGATTTGATAACAGATTGCAGATAATGAGCAAAACTATAGAGAATGATGTTATTGATTCATATTCTATTGAAGGCATAAACCTGAATAGCGAAGAGGTGCGGTCGTCTGTTGCAAGGAAGTTGGGCGTAAAGATAAAAGATGAAAAAGAGCCAACGCATTATGTTGATGGTATTGTAGAGATGATGCTTGATGCAACAACTAATTATCAAAATCTGCTAACAGAAGAAAGACTTTTTTATTGGCACACGCTTTTGTTTCCAAATACAACGAAAGGCATCACTATTGGAGATTATAGAAAAACAGAAATGAAAGTTATTTCCGGAATGTTTGGCAGAGAAAAGACGCATTACGTAGCACCTGCATGGGAACAAGTGCCTTTGATGATGAGAGATTTTCTTCAGTGGTTTAACACGAAAGAAACGAATATTACTTATTTAAAATCGGCAATAGCACATCTGTGGTTTGTAAGTATTCATCCTTTTGATGATGGTAATGGTCGTATGGCACGAGCTATAAGCGATATGGCTTTGTCGCAAGCAGATGATAGCAAGATGCGTTTTTTCAGTATGTCAAACCAAATCAATACGGAAAAAAGGCACTATTACGACATTTTGGAAAGGACGCAAAAATCTGATGGAGAGATAACAGAATGGTTGGATTGGTATCTGGCCTGTATGCAAAGAGCGATAGAGAAGTCAAGTGAGGATTTATCTACGACTTTAAAGAAAACATTGTTTTGGAAACAGAATGCAGATAAAGAAATATCTATACGACAAAGAGAGATATTGAATATTTATCTTGATGGTTACGAAGGCTTTCTTACCGTAAAGAATTGGGCAAAACTTGCAGAAGTGTCGCAAGATACAGCAATGAGAGATGTGAAAGATTTAGTTGAAAAACACATTCTTAAAGCCAAAGACAATGCTCAAAGAAATATCAAGTATGATATTGTGATAGGATAAACATTTCTATCAATTTTATATCTTATCATTAAATAACAAACACATTGCCTTACAACAGGGCAGTGTTTCTTTTTTTTGTATCTAATAATTAATTTTTTATAATAACAATGAAAATAACATTGATTGGTGCGAGTGGATTTGTGGGAACTCGCTTAA
>JAUNWC010000119.1 GCA_030540495.1 Bacteroidota bacterium | reverse complement strand
ATTCTTTGTTCTTATACGACTGTTTCTGATGCCGATGCAAAGGTTTTGAAAGAAATGCTTGTTAGATAAGTTAATGTTAAAAGAGAGTTAAAAAAAGTAATTAACCATTATATCAGTTGAGTAAGAACCTAAAAAAAAGGACGCTGATATAAAAAAAGAAAGGTAAAGAAGAAATGCCAAGAAGTGTAAATGCTGTTGCGTCAAGACAGCGAAGAAAAAAAATCCTTAAACGTACCAAAGGTTATTGGGGTAGAGGTAAGAATGTTTGGACAGTTGCAAAAAACAAATGGGAAAAAGGTCAGACATATGCCTACAGAGATAGAAAAGTAAAGAAAAGAGAATTTCGTGCTTTGTGGATAAACAGAATAAATGCTGCTTGTCGTCTAAACGATATTTCTTATTCTGTATTTATGGGCTTGTTGCATAAGAACAATATAGACCTTAATCGTAAAGTTTTAGCCGACCTTGCTATGAACAACCCTGAGGCTTTCACAGCAGTAGTTAAAGCAGTTAAAAAATAAAGTGTTTAACCGTTTAAAAGAAGGGAATTACGTAAGATGATGAACGAATTGATGAAATATGTAGAAAGCCAAGAGGTACAAGAAAGAAATTTTCCAAGTTTCAAGGCTGGTGATACCATTACGGTTGCATACAAAATTAGAGAAGGAAACAAGGAAAGAATACAGGCTTTCCAAGGTATAGTAATACAGATTTCTGGTCATAAAATGGAAAGAACTTTTACTGTTAGAAAAATATCAAACGGTATAGGTGTAGAAAGAATTTTCCCAATGAACAGTCCTTTTATAGACGAAATAAAAGTTAATAAAATTGGTGTGGTTCGCAGGGCAAGAATTTACTATTTGAGAAAACTTTCTGGTAAGAGTGCAAGAATCAAAGAAAAGACTATTATTAAAAGATAATAATTCTGAACCAAAGAAAAGTATCGGCATTGCTTACTTTGCCGATACTTTTTTTATAAAAAATTACTTATTTATAAAGTAGAAAAAATTTGTAGCCGAGTGAAAAAATCTATAATTTTGCAAAGTCAAATATAGATTGTTTTTTTAGAAATATAGATAAACTTAATTTACTAAAACACAATTAGATAGTTTATGGATTGGTTAAAAAGTATTTTTCTAACTCAAAATGTAGCACAAAGTATTTTGCTTATAGCCTTGACTATTTCCTTAGGGCTTTATTTGGGAAAATTCAAAATTAAGGGTATTTCCTTGGGTATTACCTGGATACTCTTTGTTGGTATAATATTGTCGCACTTTGGTTTTATAGCAGATGCGGGTGTGATGTCTTTTGTTAAAGATTTTGGTCTTATACTTTTTGTTTATGCTATAGGATTGCAAGTAGGACCAAGTTTCTTCTCTTCTTTGAGAAAAGGTGGTTTAAAACTCAATATGCTTGCCACTCTTGTTATTCTTCTGGGGTGTGTAGTGACCATAGTTATTGGTTATGTAACCAATACTGATTTGGCAACTATGACCGGTATAATGGCTGGAGCCGTAACCAATACTCCTGCACTTGGAGCCGCACAACAGACTTTGACAGATGCGGGTAAGGAAAGCAATTTTCTTTCCTCTGCTTATGCTGTGGCTTATCCATTAGCGGTATTGAGTATTATCTTTGTGCCTATGTTGTTGAAAGTTATTTTTCGTATCAATCCCAAAAAGGAAGAAGAAATTGCCTTAAAAAACGCTAACACAGACAACCCTTCTTCTATGTCCATACTTGTAACCAATAAAGGTTTGGAAGGGAAATCATTACAAACACTTCATTCCATATACAAAACTCCTTTTGTTGTATCTCGCATAAAAAGAAAAAATGGTTTGCTTGAACGACCTACAAAAGATAGCACGCTTGGTGTTGGAGATATAGTTAGAATGGTAACCCTGAAAGAACACGAACAGGAGGTAATATTGCTTATAGGAGAGTTGCTAAAGACCGAAGAGATACAATGGGATATGGAGCAAGGCAAGTTGGGAGCAAAACGTATAGTGGTAACAAAGAAAGAGATACAGGGCAGAAGATTGGGAGAATTGCATTTAGGCTCTTTGTATAATGTAACCCTTGTAAGAGTAAAACGAGGTGGAACAGAATTGGTGGCAAGTGCTGATTTGCAATTACAACTTGGCGATAGAGTAGTAGTTGTGGGTAGTGAGGAGGATATTCAAAAAGTTGCCAATGTTTTGGGTAATTCGCTTAAACGATTGGAAGTTCCTAACCTTATTCCTATCTTTATGGGAATATTTTTAGGGGTAATAGTTGGTTTGATACCAATAAAATTTCCTGGCATACCACAACCGATAAAATTAGGTTTGGCAGGTGGTTCTTTGATTGTTGCCATATTGATTTCTCGCTTTGGTCCTTTATATAAAGTTGTTACCTATACCACCACAAGTGCTAATATGATGATAAGGGATATAGGTATAGCATTGTTTTTGTCTGCTGTTGGACTTACGGCAGGAGAAAATTTTGTTGATGTAATTATTTCTGGTGGATATTGGTGGGTGGTTTACGGACTGATAATAACGGTTGTTCCTATACTTATTGTTGCTATTTTGGCAAGAGCGGTATTCAAATTGCCTTATTATACTATTGTTGGTATGGTGGCAGGCTCACACACCGACCCACCAGCATTGGCTTTTGCTAATGAAAGTTCTCAAACCGACCAACCTGCTGTGAGTTATGCAACAGTATATCCTTTGAGTATGTTTCTTAGAATATTTTCAGCACAGTTATTAATACTTATTTCGTTATAAAAAGATATGAAAACATTGAAATTTTTGTTTTTAGGAATTTGTTGTTTATTTGCAAATGAAATCTTTGCACAAACAAAGCCATATGATGAAAGCATAGATGCTCTTTCTCAAATCAAAGAGGCTGTAACACAAGCAAAAAAGGAAAACAAATATATATTGTGTCAAGTGGGAGGTAATTGGTGTAAATGGTGCTTGATTTTTGCCGAGTTGTCTCAAAACAACGAGGAAATAAAGCAAATAATAGACGAAAACTTTGTTTATATACATGTCAATTATTCCAATAAAAATAAAAATATGGAGGCTATGCGTATGCTAAAAAACCCAGCAAGATTTGGTTTTCCTGTTTTTGTTATTTTGGATTCAGAGGGCAATTATCTTCATACTCAAAACTCTGTTTATTTGGAAGAGGACAAGGGGTATAGTGTAAAGAAAGTTTTAGATTTCTTATCTCAATGGACACCTAAAAGTGTGAATACCTTAAAATAATTTGTGGTAGAAAGCCTTTGAAAAAAATAAATAACTATCTTTGTACTTTCAAAAGATATTAAGAGAGATGATAGATAAAAAAAGCAATAATTTACTAAAAAAAGGTTTGAAAAATAAGACAAGGAAACCTTCGTTTTTTGCACGTTACAATAGAAAAAAACTTGTCAATAAAATAACTCTTGCCTTAAAGTCTGAAGGCGTAGAACACCTTTGGCTGCACGAGGATTTTGTTTCTGCACAAGAAAAAAAGCCTAAAACCATAGTAGCATACGTAGATTTTGGCAAACAAGACTCTGAAACCATAGCACACAGTGTGGATGGTAAAATGGATAAACTCTTCCCTAAGCATAGCCTTAATATTATCAATATTAAGACACTTTTGCCTAAGATAAAAGAATCTATTTTTAAGGAACTTACTCAAATTTATTAGTATGAAAATATCTGCCACTATTATTACCCTTAACGAGCAAGACAATATTGCTCGTTGTATAGAGAGTTTGCAAGAAGTGGCAGAGGAAATTGTTGTTGTAGATAGTTTTTCTACGGATAAAACTGAGGATATTTGCAAGAACTACAATGTAAAATTTATAAAGCAAAAGTTTTTGGGATATACCAAGCAGAAGAATTTTGCAGCCGAGCAAACTTCCAATGACTATGTTTTAAATATAGATGCAGATGAGTATTTGTCCAAAAAATTAACAGATAGTATCCAAAAAATAAAACAGAGTAAGGATTTAAAAGCAGGGTATAAGTTAAAGAGATTAAACAATTTTTGGGGACATTGGGTAAGGACATGTGGGCTATATCCTGACAAGCAATTGCGATTGTATAACAAAAATTTAGGAGAATTTGTAGGAGATTATGTACATGAAAAAGTATCTTTCCACGATGTTTCTTTGCCCATAGGCATTTTGTCGGGCAATTTGCTTCATCTTTCTTTTTCTTCTAAGCAAGGATTTAAACATCAGTTGGATAAATACGCTAATCTCAAAGCCTCAGAATACAAGAGTAAGGGCAAAGATATAAGTTATTTCACTGCAATTGCTAAGGCATTGTGGAGATTTCTCAAAGACTATGTTTTTTTATTGGGATTTGTGCAAGGAAGTTTAGGTTTTTTTATCTGTTATTCTTATGCTCAATACGAGTATAAAAAGTGCATACTTGCAAAAAAATAGAGGTGAGAATCTTTTTTTCACCTCTTTATTTTTTTATCGTGTTTGAAACTTGCCTATTATATTATTGTCTTCCCAATGGCAAAGAAATATTATGTGTTTTGTATTTGTAAGCATTAGAGTTTTAAACAAAGGCATTTTCATATCGTGTGTTCTAAGTGCTTGTTGCCAATTGTATGAGCCATCGGAATAGACTTGCACAAAATTGATTTGAGTGCGAAGTTTATCGGAGTTATATTGTTTGGTAGGTACAAATTTTCCGTCTTTATAGTTGGCTATGTGGTCGTTGAACATTATATATAATCCATATCTATCTCTTGCCAATACGTATCCGTTATAAGCATCATTATCATTATATATTTTTTGCCTTTTTGCCAAAAATGCATTGCCTTCTATCATACCGTTTTTGTCTATATTGCTAAGTACCAAATCTCTATAATAGAAAGCCTCTTCTCCGGTTGGTTTTTCTCCTCTTCTCTTAGGTGGAATAAGATGTGAGGCAAATCTCTGCTCTCCCAACATAATTATATTTCCTCCTACCATAGGCACAAGTTCTTCTACATATGTGGTAAAATTGCTTGGTGCAGGCATTTCTTTTTTCTTTGCTACCATTTCGTCCGTTTCATATTCCTTAAATACCTTCATAGAAACAGATTTTTGATACAACCTTCTTTGGTCAAAGGTATAAGCAAAACTTCCTGTGGCATTATAAGGCTTTTCGTTATTTGTTCCATAATAGCCAGCGAGTACATGGTCGCCTTCTAAATTAAAACAACATTTCATACTTGTAGCCCACGCCTCTTCTAATTTCAAATCATAGGTCTTGTTTTGATACTTACTCAAATAAACTAAATAAGCAATATCGTCTTTATGATTAACTTTTTTGCCCTGTGCTATGCCTCTGATAGCCAAAAGAGCATTATCTCCATTATTGTTTATTGCCACGTCTTCCACACTTGTTTTCAATCCCTCTATACCTTGCATGGAATAACTTTTTGACCAAAGCAATCCCATTTGATTATTATACACTTTTATTTCTGCCTCTTTTCCTTTTTCTGTTTGTTTGAAAAGACAATAAATCATTTTAGTCTTGTTTTCAGAGAAAGAAAAGATATAATGTTTTTGTGCAGAATCTACCACATAAG
>JAUNWC010000118.1 GCA_030540495.1 Bacteroidota bacterium | reverse complement strand
TATAAAAAAGTAAATACTACAAAAAATAATGAAAAAGTTAGAGGAATTAATTTCGGCTGCAAAGGCTTCTCCAAGAAAACGTTTAATTGCTGCTTACGCTAATGATTCTCACACCATAGGTGCAACCTCACGTGCGGTGGATTTGGGTATAGCAGATGTAACTCTTGTTGGTGATATAGACACTATAACAAAAGTTTGTCAACAAGAGGGTATTGACGTAAATAAATTTGAGTTGGTGCAAGAGGCTAACGAGGCAAAGGCTGCTGCAAAAGCCGTTTCTCTTATTAACGAGGGTAAAGGACAAATTTTAATGAAAGGTCTTTGCTCCACAGATAAATATATGAAAGCAATACTTAACAAAGAAAATGGTTTAATGCCTGCTGGCAAACCGGTTCTTTCACACGTATCTGTTTTTGAAATACCTACTTATCACAAATTGCTTATCACCTCAGATGTTGCTGTTATACCTGCCCCTGATTTTAAGCAAAAGACAGCAATAGTTAATTATGTAATCAACACCGCCCACACGCTTGGTATAGAGTGTCCTAAGGTTGCTATGATAGCCGCTACGGAGCAAATGCTTGTTGGTATGCCTGCTTGTACGGATGCTGCTTTGATTGCAACAATGAATCGTAGAGGACAAATAAAAGGCGCTGTGGTTGATGGTCCATTGGCTATGGATGTTGCTATAGACAGAGAATCTGCTCAAATAAAGAAAATAAATTCAGAGGTTGCAGGAGATGCAGATTGTTTGGTATGGCCATTTATAGAGGCAGGCAATGTATTTTATAAAACTGCTACCAAGTTTGCAGGAGCCGAATTGGCTGCTATGGTTGTTGGAGCAAAAGTTCCTTGCATTCTTTCCTCAAGAGGAGATTCTACACAAACCAAGACTTATTCAATAGCACTTGCTGTGTTGAGTGCAAAATAATTTATTTTAGGGTTTTTATTATTTTTAGGGTGTTATGTGTTATATAGTGGGTGAGGAATTTTTTCTAAACTTTGTTATATGACGCATAACTTTTTTTTATAAAATGGTATTATGGAAAATTGGGCAAATGGTTTAGAACAAGTTGCTATAACGGTAACGGATGAAAACGGAGATTTTATAGATTTGAACACTCATTCCAAAAGAGTGAATCTAAAATCTATGGACGAAAATCTTATTGGAAGAAATATTATGGGATGTCATAATAAACACTCCAAAGAGATAATTAGCAAAATGATGGAGAACAAAACTTCTAATATTTATACAATAGAGAAAAAAGGACAAAAGAAACTAATCTATCAATCCCCTTGGTATAAAGAGGATGGCAGTTTTGGTGGTTTGGTAGAAATGTCCTTGGTTATTCCTTTTGAAATGCCTCACTACAATAGAGATAAAGCACAATAGAAAGAATTTAATCATTCAAAAAATAATCTACCCTGTTATTGCTTACCAATTTAGAATTTGCTAAGTATTTGGAGGCTATAACAGGGCTTTTTACTCCTTCTTTAAATATAGTATTCCCCGTTAAAACATAAGCCTCATCCCATAGATTTTTCTCCAATAGATGGTTTATGGTTTTTCTACCACCTTCTATTATAATAGAGCCTATGTTCTTTTTATACAAAGTGTTAAATACTTGCTCTTCAACCTCTTGTTTATCTTCAAGAACTATGTATTCGTTTTTGTTTTCCTTGTCCTCTTTCTTATAATTAAATATTAGAGTAGGAGAGAGGTTATTAAAAATATTACTTGTTTTGGGCAGAGATAAATCCTTGTCTATTACCACTCTAATAGGATTTTTGCCATCAACGTGTCTTGTTGTCAAATTAGGGTTGTCATTTAGAACAGTGTTATAGCCCACAAGTATTGCGTCTTCTTGCATTCTCTGTTCATGTACCCAGACCTTCAAAGCATTGTTTGTTATCCAATAAGATTGCAAAGAGGAGTTATTTTTTTCTCGTTTCACATCCATAAAACCATCTAAACTTTGGGCATATTTTAGTATTATATAAGGGCGTTTTTTCTCCTGATTGCAAAAAAATCTACGATTCAAAAATCTACCCTCCTTTTCCAATACTCCACACTCCACCTCTATTCCTGCCCTACTAAGCATAGCAATACCTCCTCCGTCAACTTTTGGATTAGAGTCTTTGTTTGCAATAACACAACGTTTGATTTGCGAGTTAATAAGCAATTGTGCACAAGGAGGAGTTTTGCCATAATGGCAACAAGGTTCAAGATTTACATATATGGTAGAGTGCTTTAATAAACTTTTGTCTTCTACGCTATTTATAGCATTTACCTCAGCATGTGCTTTACCATACATTTGATGAAAACCCTCGCCTATTATCCTATTTTCATATACAACCACAGCACCAACTTTTGGGTTAGGAGAGTTGTAGCCCTTAGACAAAAGTGCCAATTCAAAACAACGTTGCATAAAAAACTCTTTCATATCCATAACATTGAAAAATATATTGCAAAGATACAAAGAAGTAAAAAAATAAAAACTCTTATTTGTCTTTTTCTAACCTGTAAATAGATAGTGCTTTATTGTTAGTGCTTGTATGTATGTGTAGGCTAACAGATACGGCTGTTAGACTTTTTGTCAGCAAATACTTACAGAGAATAGACTTTTTGACACAAAATAAGTATTGTGCATAATTTTTGTTTTCTCTAATACTTGATTAGAAAAGAAAAAAAATAAAACGAAATGGAAAATACAAACAACAATACGGCAAACAATAAGTATTCTAATTTGGAACGTTTTGCCATTAATCTTATAGACAAGGCTAAGAACAATAAATTAGACCCTGTTATTGGAAGAGACGAGGAAATAAGAAGAGTATTGCAAATACTTTCGCGTAGGACAAAAAACAATCCCGTCCTTGTAGGAGAGCCCGGAGTGGGCAAAACTGCAATAGCCGAAGGCTTGGCTCAAAGAATATTTCATAACGATGTACCAGAAAACTTAAAAGAGAAAAAGATTTACTCCTTGGATATGGGCGCTTTGATAGCAGGTGCAAAGTATAAGGGAGAATTTGAGGAAAGGTTGAAAGGTGTTGTAAATGATGTGGTTAAATCCAACGGGGATGTAATCTTGTTTATAGACGAAATACATACCCTCGTAGGAGCAGGCGGAGGCGAAGGTGCTATGGACGCTGCTAACATACTAAAACCGGCTCTTTCTCGTGGAGATTTGCGTGCCATAGGTGCAACAACTTTGGATGAATATCAAAAATATTTTGAGAAAGACAAAGCCTTAGAAAGACGTTTTCAGATGGTTATGATAGACGAACCATCGGTTGAGGATACTATTTCTATACTTAGGGGTTTGAAAGAAAAATATGAGATTCACCACCATGTAAGAATAAAAGACGCTGCCATAATTGCCGCTGCTGAGATGTCTAATCGTTATATTACCAATAGGTTTTTACCCGATAAGGCAATAGATTTGATAGACGAGGCGGCAGCAAAATTAAGAATGGAAATAGATTCCTCACCAGAGGAGTTGGATGAGGTGGATAGAAAACTTCGTCAGTTGGAAATAGAACGTGTGGCTATCAAAAAAGAAAAAGACGAAGAAAAAGTTGCTCAATTGACCAAAGAAATAGACGAATTGAAAAAAGAAAAAAACACTCTTACTTCTCAGTGGAAAAACGAGAAAGTTCTTGTGGATGCTATTTCTGAGGAAGTAAAGAAAATAGAGTCTTATAAAAACACAGCCGAGAGGGCAGAAAGAGACGGAGATTACGCCAAGGTGGCCGAATTAAGATATTCCAAAATTCCTACTGCAGAAAAGGATTTAAAGGACTATCAAGACAAACTCAAAAACCTACAACACGGCAATGCTATGATAACCGAAGAGGTGGATGAAAATCATATAGCCGAAGTGGTTTCTCGTTGGACGGGTATTCCGGTTATGCGTATGATGACCTCCGAAAAAGAGAAACTACTCAAATTAGAGTATGAGCTAAAGAAACGAGTTATAGGACAAGACCAAGCCATAGAGGCAATTTCCAATGCCATAAGACGTTCTCGCTCTGGTCTAAGCGACCCTAAGAAACCTATAGGTTCTTTTGCCTTTTTGGGTTCTACGGGAGTAGGTAAAACAGAGTTGGCAAGGGCTTTGGCAGAATTGATGTTTGATGACGAGAATTTGATGATAAGAATAGATATGTCGGAGTATCAAGAGAGATATTCGGTTTCTCGTCTAATAGGAGCACCTCCGGGATATGTTGGTTATGAAGAAGGAGGTCAATTGACCGAAGCCGTAAGAAGAAAACCTTATTCCATAGTTCTTTTGGACGAAATAGAAAAGGCACACCCTGATGTTTTCAATGTTTTGTTGCAAGTTTTGGAAGACGGCAGGCTTACCGATGGCAAGGGTAGGGTAGTGGATTTCAAAAACACTATTATAATTATGACCTCAAATCTTGGTAGTGAATACCTACAAGAGGCTATAAACAAAGGCAAAGAAAACTTTGACTCTTATTGGGCTACGGCAGAAAAACAAGTAAGAGAATTATTAAAGAAAACCATACGCCCAGAGTTCCTAAATCGTATAGATGAGATAATAGTCTTTCGTCCTTTGTTTGCTGAGCAGGTTAGAGAAATTGTTGAATTGCAAATGCAAAGACTACTTGCTACCTTAAAGGAAAAGAAAATTACTTTGGAATATACCACAGAGGCTTTGGACTATTTGGCAACAGAAGGATACGACCCTCTATTGGGAGCAAGACCAGTAAAACGTGCTATTCAAAAACTTGTAACCAACAAGTTGAGTATGCTACTTATAGACGACAAACTTCCAGTAGATAGTACCATAGTAATGGATTGTAGAGACAATCAATTGGTTTTCAATTTGAAATAAAATATATTCTTAATAACTAATAGCATATTTTTTCATACTGTGTGTAAAAAAAAGTATCGGACAAAGGAGTCCGATACTTTTGGTTATTATGGTCAAAATTGTATGACTTGTTTTTTTTTATAACTCTGGTTTTATTTTCTCTACCCAAGCATCAATTCTTTCGTCTGTTTTGTCAGACTCGTTAGATTCATCTAAGGCAAGACCAACAAATTGACCATCTACAACGGCCGCAGAACTATCAAAAGTATAGCCATCAGTAGAAACTTGACCTATAACGTTGGCGCCTTTGTCGTCTAAGGTTTGGTATATTTCTCCCATACCTGAGCAAAAAGTATCGCCATAGCCATCGCAGTCGCCACAGCCAAAAATAGCAAAAGTTTTGCCTCCAAGGTTACCATTTTTAAGTACGTCCAATGCGCCTGAGTACCAATCGTCTTGCAAGTCGCCGGCTCCCCAAGTTGAGGTACCTAAAATAAAATTGTCATAATTGTTAAGAGTGTCAGCATTGAAATCTGCAGCGTTAATAATATCGCTAACTCCTAATTTAGAGGCTATTCTTGAGGCTAATTCCTCACAGGTTCCTGTTGTAGAACCAAAAACAACACATGTTCTTTTCATATCTAATATAAGTTTTTAAAGTTTTATATTTACTTTTAAAATTTTTTGCAAAATTATACTCTTTATTTTTCTTGTGCAATACCTAAAAGTGAGTATAATTTAAAGTTTTTTGTTAGGTTAACATAAGTTTTT
>JAUNWC010000117.1 GCA_030540495.1 Bacteroidota bacterium | reverse complement strand
TTTTTTTGGACAAGTGGCTTGACAATTGCCACAAACCACACAACGAGAATAATCTACAAAGTTTTCTTTGCCATTAATACATTCCGCTTTGCAATTTCTTGTACATTTATCGCACTTGATACACTTGTTTGCCTCTATTCTAATCTTAAAGAACGAAAATTTTGCAAAGAAACTTAATAATGTTCCTACCGGACAAATACTATTGCAGTATAGCCTACCTTTTTTCCAAGCCAAAAAACCTATAACCAAAAAACTAACCAATGCAATAACAAAGGTGCTTATGCTTCTAATATATATTTCTTGAGAGTAAAAAGTGTAAGAGTCAAGTCTTGCGGCAAAATAGGCAAGTATATTATTGAAAAATAAATAAATGGGAGAGAAAAGATTTTGCACCATTCTACCATATGAAGAATAAGGAGCAAGAAGAATAGCCAAAGAATTTATTCCCAACAACAAGACCACAATAAAAAGAACAAAAACGCTATAACGCAAGATTTTATACTCCTTTGCAAAACGAAATCTGTTCTTTTTTCTCCAAGTATGCAAGTGAGAAAACACATCTTGCATGATGCCCAAAGGACAGATAACAGAGCAGTAGATTCTACCGAAAATCAAAGTGAGAACGATAAGCAGTGCTACAACTACAAAATTTAAAGCCATAATGGCGGGCAAGAGTTGTATTTTTGCAAGAAAAGAAAAGTATTTGTGTAACACCCCTGTAAAGTCTAAGAAAAGCAGAGTGATAAGTACAAATACCACAATCGCTAAGGTTTGTCTAAACCTCTTTAAAAACAGTTTTGTCATAAGTATTTAAGTGTTAATTATAATGTTCCTTTAAAACTACTTGCAAAGATAGTAATTTTTTTAAATACTTTTATTTTTCGCAATATTTTTTTCTACTTGTCTAACTATTGCTATACTAAGTTCATATAGCATCCATATAGGCAAAAACACAACAGCAAGCGTAAAAACATCTGTGGTAGGGGTAATAATGGCAGCAAGCACAAGAATAAATACTATAGCGTGTTTGCGATATTTTATCATTACCCTATGTTTCAATAGAGAGAACTTTGCCAAAATCCAACTCAAAATAGGAATCTCAAACATTATGCCAAAAACCAAGGTCATAAGCAAAAGCGTTTGTATATAGGAATGCAAAGAAATCAAAGTGGTAACAGAGGAAGAAACTTGATAACCAACAAGAAAATTATAAGTAATAGGAAAAATGATAAAATAATTGACCAAAGCGCCAAAGACAAACAAAAGATAGGAAATTATTACTATGCGAAAGGAATATTTTTTTTCATTTTTGTACAAAGCCGGAGAAACAAAAGAAAATAACACCTTAATAATATAAGGCGAGGAAAGTATGAAAGCAAAAACCAAAGATATTTTTAAGTGTGCCATCATTTGAGTGGTTATCTCTGTGGCTATCATCTGTACTTTTACAGGAGTTATTCCAAGTAGGGTATAGGTTAGGAAAGTTTCTTTTGTAGGGTAGAAAACAATAGCAAACACCCAATCTTTGAAAACGAAACTAAGCACAAAAGCAACAACCACAGCAAGAAGTATTCTTAATAAACTTCCCCTTAAATCTTCCAAATGTTCCCAAAAAGTCTTATTAACCTCCATACAAAATAAGGTCAGAAAACACTTGTTATAAACTTATCTAATTGCATTAAAAAAGAAGTTGCTACTCTTTTTTTTGCTCTTGCGATGAGTCTTCTTTACCATTTACTCCATCCTTAAAACTCTTAACACCCTTGCCCAATCCTCTCAGGTATTTTTTTACCTCCAAAAAGAAGCAAAACTACTATTGCAATAATTATAATTTCTGTTGTTCCTAACATAATGAATATTTTTATTTTGCAAAGATAATACTTTTTTTATTCAGAGCAAATATTGCTACAACAAAAAAGGTTTGGCAAACTCTTATTCGCCAAACCTCACAAAGTATTATGATTAAATTTATTTATTCTTCCTTTGCTTGTTCCTCTGATTCTGTTTCCAAGTCTATCAAGTTACTATTCAATAAAATATTATACCATGAAAACAACTTTCTCATATCAGAAATATGTACTCTGTCTTTATCATAGTTAGGAAATACCTTTTCCATATATTCTCTTAATTCTTTTTCAGAAGCTTTAGGATTTATACACTCTTTTCCTTCTTCTATTTTGTATATATTTTGGAAGATAGTTTGCAAAGGTACGTCTTCGTCCTCAGCAAACATAGTAATGTCTTTCAGGGAGGAAATTCTCTCGTATGCAAAGGCAGGCACACGTTTTTTGTCTAATAGCGATTCTACCAAAGTTCCCGTTTTTGTAGGGGAAAGAAGTTTGTACAAGCCAGGCTTACCTGTAATTGCCAATATTCCTGTCAAATCCATAATATTAATTCTTATTAGTTATTACTCTTTATTTTTTTATTATCTTTTAATTTACTCTTATTTCGTAACCAAGTGTGGATATAATTTCTCCTGCTCTTATTTTTGCTCTTTTTCTTAACTCAGTGCTTCCGTTTCGTCTTACTTCTCCATTGCTTACCATTATTTTAGCCATAGCACCACTTTCTGCAACATTTGTTACTTTCAGCAGTTTTATCAGTTCTATATACTCATCTCCCTCTTTTAGTCTAAACGTTATAACACTATTATTTAGCATATATTTCTTTTTTAGGTTTGCAAAGGTATAACTTTTTTTTGTTTTATACTTTTTTTCAAAGGTTTTTTTGATGGGTTAGCATAGGTTGTAGTGTTAGTTTCTAATCCATATAAAGAAAATTATTATAACTTTGCAAAAGAGAAAAAATTCTTATTATGTATGGATATAACATTGGAGCAATTACTAAGGAGTAGAGATGCAAGGCAAGAAACTCAAAGAAAACTTTTGCAAAAATACAAGGGTAAAACTTTGCTTTGTCTTACTGTTATAATGCCAGGAAAGGAGAAAAGAAATACAAACTCGCTTATTGTTGCAAGAGTAGCAATGCAAACAATAGAATCCAATTTTGAGCAACAAATCATTTACAAAGAAGAAAAAGATTTGCAAACCGGTTTTGAAGTCTATTATATAATAGATAAGGAAGCAATAAGTCTAAAAAAAGAACTATGTAAAATAGAGCAGGAGCATTTGCTTGGACGCTTGTTTGATATGGATGTAATAAATTCTGAGGGTATTCCGATTTCAAGGAAAGACATAGGTTTTGAACCAAGAAAATGTTTGATATGCGAGAAAGAGTCGCGTTTTTGTATGCGTAACTTTACCCATAGTCAAGAGGAATTACAAAGGAAGATAGACCAACAAATCAAAGCCTATCTTTCCTTAGAAAAGAAATAATCCACATCAATTTCTCTATTTATATTTGGTCTAAAAAGTAAAGAATTTTTTCTGCAAGAAAATAAGAAAGTTTGTAATAAGATTCCTTTGTCCAACCGGCAACATGAGGAGTAAGAACAATATTTTGCATAGTAAACAAATGCTTTAACTCTTCTTGTGCCTGAGAGTCAAAGGACATTTCGTTTGAGAAATTTTCGTATTCCAAAACATCCAAACCGGCTCCAAGTATTTTTTTGTTTTCAAGGGCAAGAATCAAATCAGCCAACCTAACAACTTTGCCCCTTGCTGTGTTTAGTAAGAAGAAAGGCTTGTGAAAACTATTAATAAAACTTGCATTTACCATGTATTTTGTTTCCTCTGTTAGTGGAATATGTAGGGAGAGAATATCTGTTTCTTCTTTTAATTTCTCTAAAGTGACCTCTTTTGCATACTTATCGGAATAGTTCTTCTTATACTTATCATAAGCCAAAACTCTGCAATCAAACCCCGAAAGTCTTTTGGCAAATTCTCTTCCCATATTGCCATAACCTATAATGCCTATGGTTTTGCCTTTGATTTCTAAACCTCTATTTTCTTCTCTTAGCCAAAGTCCTTGTCTTACTTCTTGGTTGCCAATGGTTATTTTATTAAACAAAGAAAGTAAAAGTCCCAAACAATGTTCTCCCACAGCATCTCTATTGCCCTCAGGTGAGTTAATGCAAACAATATTTTTTTTCTCAGCGTAATCTACGTCTATGCTATCCATTCCGGCTCCACTTCTTGCAATGAATTTTAGATTGGTAGCAAGGTCTATTATTTGCTTATCTATTTTTACTTTACTTCTTACTATTATACCCTCGTAAGTACCTATGTTTTTTATTATATCCTCTCTTGAGTATTCGGGATGATAATCTACCTTTATATTCTGTGTCTCTAATTTTTCTAATAAGATTGGGTGTATATCGTCTATAAGTAGTACTTGCATGGTTTATTGTTTTTTGATTTTTCTGCTGTTGTAAATATAATTGACAAAATCAGAGTAAGAGCCGTTGAAAATATTCATATCCACGTTGCCTTCTATTCCGGCAACAACTCCCGAGTGAGTATATTGCCAAAAAGTCCAGGTTTTCATCTTTGGCTCTGTGCATAACTTACACAACCAAAGAGGATATTCATCAAAACTTCCTTTTATATATTTATTGTATGTATCTACATTGGTGTATATAATAGGCTTGCATTTATAATGTTTTTCTAACTCAAAAAGACATCTAAGCAATTGATTTTGTATTTTGTCGTGTGACAAACGGCTAAAACGATTGCCGTATGAAAGTTCAAAATCTACCACAGGAGGCATATCACTATCGGATAATTTAACGGTTTTTATAAAGTTTTTTGCCTGTTCTTCGCCCGATTTATTGAACTTATAGAATAGATATGCTCCCATTACAATATTGTTTTCTTTGGCTTTCTTTTGATTGTGAGCAAAACGTTTATCTACAAAATCTCTTCCTTCTGTTGCCTTTATAAAAACAAAACTTATATGATTATCGCTCAAAACCTTCCAGTCAATATCTCCCTGATGTGAAGAAATATCTATGCCCATAACAGGATATTTGTTGTAGTCTATACCAAGTGTTGGGCAAGCATAGTATTTTTTATAATAGTCCATAACATAGGTATAAACAACTATTACTCCTACCACAAAAATTAAGAGTAGAGAGCAAAGTAAAAATACTCGTTTAGCAGTTATTTTTTTCTTTTTTGCCATTATTGTCGTTTGAGTTTAAAGGTTTTGGTATTTGTATTATAATTCACAAATACCTCTTGTTTTAAAGTATCCTTATGGTTAGGTAAATAAACTTTTTTCTTGAAAGTCAAATAGATACACTCTTGCCTATTCTCTATTTTTGAAAGTTCAAAGGAAAGAAAACTTGTATCCGTATTAAGTCGTTTGTTATACAAAAAAGTAACGCTGTCTATGAAATTATCTAACTCCTTGCCCCAAACCTCATAAACGGGAGTTATATCCAAACTATCCTTTTTTTGCAAAACCGTTGGGTAGGATATATGTGCTATGTACTTATAAATGGTGTCTTTGATATCTATACGAGATAGTACCATATTAGAGGGGAGAGCAATCCTCTGTGGCGATAATATTTGTTTGTTATCTTGTCTTACTTCTCTGTTCTTTTTGCAAGAAAAAAACAAAAGACAAAACATTAAAAACAATAAAAAGTAATTATATTTTATTTTTTTCATTAGACTTGCACTCTTTTTGATGTGCAAAAATACAAATTTTATTAAAAAAAGGTA
>JAUNWC010000116.1 GCA_030540495.1 Bacteroidota bacterium | reverse complement strand
AAAATGAATCTTGCTTTCGTTGAAACGAATCTTGCTTTCGAGAAAATAAAACGAAGATTCGTTCTCACTGATTATCAAGTAGTTACAAGGGTAAAAATGGAGTAAAATAAGGAAGGTGTATTTCTTTTTACAAAGTTACGAAGAAAAACTGACCTGTGCAAGCATTTGCAAAAATTTTTTTTCTAACTGATTGATTCTCAGTAAACCGATTTCCTGTTTTTTGGTAGGTTTTTCGTAGGTTGGAGCCTTTCGGCTCCTATAAGTTAGCATAAGTTTTAATAGACGCAAAGCGTATGACAAATGGTAACGGCTTTGCTCTTATAGGTCAGCCTCAGGCTGCAGGCTAAGCCTGTGTTTTTGTGGAGAAAATTTTTGTGTTTTGAGTAATTTTATATATCTTTGCAATTGTCAAATAATATTGTAAAACAAAAAAAGAAAGAAAATGAGAAGAAATATAGTAGCAGGCAATTGGAAAATGAACAAAAACTTTGCCGAAGCAGACGACCTTATAAATTCCATAGAAGAAACTCTTAGACAATATGATACTACTGATGTAGATATTATTGTTTGTCCTCCTTTTCCTTTTTTGGAGTTGGTTAGCGATGTTAGTGAGGATGCAAATTTCTTTGTAGGAGCACAGAATGTTGCTAAGTTTGACAACGGAGCATATACGGGAGAGATTTCAGCCTCAATGCTTAAAAGTATGGCTGTGGACTATTGTATAGTAGGACATAGCGAAAGAAGAAAATATTTTTTTGAAACAAATCAGGATGTTGCTCAAAAGATAGATTTGTTGTTAAAAGAGGATATTACCCCTATAATGTGTGTGGGAGAGAGTTTGGAAGAAAGAGAGAGTAATAAACACTTTGAGGTAATACGCAAACAAGTAGAAGAGGGAATATTTCATTTGCGAGCAGAGGATATGCAAAGGTGTATAATAGCATATGAGCCTGTTTGGGCAATAGGTACGGGCAAAACTGCCACCAAAGAACAAGCCCAAGAAATACACGCCTTTATTCGTCAGTTGATAAGAGAAAAATATAATGATGATGTGGCTCAAGAGGTTTCTATTCTTTATGGAGGAAGTTGCAACCCTAAGAATGCCTCAGAATTGTTCTCAATGGAGGATGTGGATGGAGGTCTTATAGGCGGAGCATCCTTAAAAGCAAAAGATTTTATTGAAATTGCTTGTAGTTTCTAACTTAGAGAAGTAAGATAAAACCAACCACTTCTATTTGAAAAAAACGTTTTTTCAAATAGAAGTGGTTTTAGAATTAAAATAGTTTTTAGGGTATGGACTATATACAAGTGGTGTTTTCCATAGGACAAGAGGCAGATTGGAAAATAGAATTATTTAAGGATTCTCTTTTGCAAGTGGGTTTTGATAGTTTTGTAGATATGGAAAATGGTTTTGAGGCTTATGCTCCTCAAAAGGATTTCAAAGAAGAGTTGATAACTTCCATAATAAACACTTCATCCCTTTCGTATAAGGATAAGGTAAAGTATTCTATTGATTTGATAAAAGACCAAAATTGGAATACTGTTTGGGAGGAAAGTTCGCCGAGTGTTAGATTTGATAATAGATGTCTTATTCGCAAAAGTAATCAAGCAAAGGAAAATACCTTATATGATATTATTATAAACCCTAAGCAAAGTTTTGGCACAGCCACTCACCCAACGACTTATATGATAATAGATTTGCTTTTGTCTATGGAGATTAGTAGCAAAAGTGTTATGGATATGGGTTGTGGTACGGGTGTTTTGGGAATATTGGCAAAGAAAATGGGAGCCTCGTATGTTGAGTCCATAGATATAGACTCCTGGGCATATCAAAATACTATGGAAAATGCTTTGTCTAATGATGTTAGTATTTGCATAAAACAGGGTGGAGCGGAAAGCATAAATAAGGACAAAAAGTTTGATATATTTATAGCAAATATAAATCTTAATATTCTTAAAGAAAATATTCCTATTTACAATAAGCATATAAACAACAAAGGTTTTTTAATCCTTAGTGGTTTTTATTCACAAGATGTAAAAGAGATGACGGATTTCACTTTACCTTTTGGCTATCAAGTAATAAGACAAGAGGAAAAAGACTCTTGGGCTTTACTGCTTATGCAAAAGATAGAGTAGAAATCTTAGTATATGGTTTTAGCAATAAATTCTACTAAGGAGATGGTTCTTGGAGTTTGACTATCCAAACCATCTATGCCTATAACTCTGTGATTTTTTACTGCTTTGAGTTGGTTGTATGGAGAAGTATTGCAAAAGTTTTCTACATCTGCTTTGCGAATAAAGATATAATCAGGCTCGTTTTTGAAGATTTGTTCCTTTGTAAAGGTCCAGTTAAGGCTATTTTTTGCAATATTATCTGCTCCAGCCAAAGTAAATATTTCATCTATATAGGTATCTTTGCCCGAAGAGAAATCGCCACTTGCTCCGTAGCCTACAACATAATAAACCTTTGGTTTATTGCCTTGTTTAGCCTCTTGCATTTGTTGGCTTATTTCTGCTACTTTTTTTAGTCTCTGTTGGCAATCTTTTATTATGCTATCCGCCTGTGCCTTTCTTTCCAATAAAGTTCCCAAAATACTTATAACCTTATACATACCTTCTATTTTGTTACTCTCTCTAAAAGAGATAACCGACAAACCAGCATCCTCCAACTGAGTAAAAAGTTTTTTTGGCATCATAGAAGAAGTTATAACTACATCGGGCTTAAGGCTTATTATTTTTTCTATGTTAGGGTTGCTTACTCCTCCTATGCTTTGTATTTTCTTTATGCTTGGAGGATAGTCGCAAAAATCCGTCCTTGCTACCAACCTATCTTCGCAACCTAAATCGCAAATTATTTCTGTTATCTGAGTAGAAACAGAAACTATGCGGGTGTTGTGTTTTTTTATAGGGTTTTTCTTTGAAACCACGTAGTTATCGGCTCCTATCAAAGGAGTGGAAGCCTCTTTTCTACAAGAAAACAAAGCAAGAAACACAAAAACACAAAGGCTAATATAAATTACTTTTTTCATTACCATAAACAACCTTTTTAGAATTTGCCCGTAAGCCATCTAACCAAATCATTTCCATTAGCATAGATTAGAAGAGCAAACAGAAGTATCATTCCTACCATTTGGGCTCTTTCCATAAATTTTTCGTTTGGTTTTCTGCGAGTTATCATCTCCCAAAGTGTGAATACCATGTGTCCTCCATCTAAAGCAGGAATAGGCAAGATATTCATAAATGCCAAAATAATAGAAAGGAAAGCAGTCATATTCCAAAAAATATGCCAATCCCACTGAGAAGGAAACAAAGAACCTATGGCTCCAAAACCTCCTATTTGGCTTGCACCTTCTTTGGAAAAGACAAGTTTAAATTGTTTTACATACGAAACCAAAGTCCCTATGCCTTGTGATATTCCCTTAGGTATGGATTCAAAAAAGCCATAACTCTTATGCACTACCTTTAAATCAGAGGAAAAATCTTTTTGATATGCTCCTATTTTTCCTTCCTCGTCCAAAAGGATGTTTATATTTTGAGGTTGATGGTTGCGATAGAAAGTAATTTGTACTTCTTTGCCTGCATTACGCGTTATCATATTGGCAAACTCAGAAAAGGACGTGGTAGGAACATTGTTGATAGCCACAATGCTATCGCCTAATTGCATACCCGCTTTTTGAGCCAAAGAACCCTCTATGAACCCTCCTACAACAAAAGGAAACCTTGGTATGGCAAACTGTTTTTCTCCGTTGCCAATCATTTCTTTGGCAAATTCTTTTGGCAAAACTATGGTGTCTTTGTTGCCTTGCCTCAAAACGACAATATCTCGTCCTTCGTTTAGAAGTATTTCTCCAACAGCATCTTTTAACTCCCAAGCCTCTTTGCCATTGACAGAAAGAATCTTGTCGCCGTTCTTAAAACCATATTTCAATGCAGTTTGGTTGTAATCATAACCATAAGGCGTGTTTTGTATGGGCAAATGCTCTGTACCCCAAACAAACATTATAAGAGAATAGATAACAAGAGCAGCAATAAAATTCACCAATACTCCGCCAGATACAATAAAAAGTCTTTGCCATGCTTTTTTGCTACGATATTCCCATGGTTGAGGCTTAGAGGATAGTTTGCTACTATCGGTGTTGTTTTCGTCTATCATTCCCGCTATAGAACAATAGCCTCCAAAAGGCAACCATCCCAAGCCCCATTCTGTATTATCAGGGTGTTGGTCAAACTCTGATGGAGATTTTTTTGAAAAGAAGGAAAAGTGCCATTTTCCATTATATTTTTTTGCTCTAATAATAGAAAAATAAGGATTGAAAAATAAATAAAACTTCTCTACCCTTGTTTTAAAAAGTCTTGCGAAACAATAGTGTCCAAATTCGTGTATTATTACCAAAAAAGACAAACTTAATAACAATGCTATAATTTTCATATCTATGTGTTTATATTATCTTTAATTATTTACCTCTTCCCTCTATTATTATAATAAAAGTATAGAGCAAGATTTTTATATCGGTTATCATTGACATATTTTCCAAATAAAGCAAGTCGTATTTCAACCTTTCTACCATTTCATCCACAGTTTCGGCATAACCAAATTTTACTTGTCCCCAAGAGGTCATTCCGGGTTTTATTTTTTGCAATAGTTTGTATTCCGGTGCTTGAAGAACAATTTTGTCTATAAAGAATTGTCTCTCGGGACGAGGCCCTACCATACTCATTTTGCCACAAAAAACATGGGCAAATTGAGGTATTTCGTCCAAACGTACCTTTCGCATAAACCGTCCAAAAGGAGTTATTCTTGGGTCATCGTCTCCCAATGAAAGTTGAGGACCATGTTTTTCTGCATCCGTGTACATAGACCTGAATTTGTACATATTAAAAGGTTTGCCATTCTTGCCTATGCGTTCTTGTTTATAGAATATTGGTCCTTTGGAAGTCAGTTTTACTGTTATAGCCACCGTTATATATACGGGTGAAAGAATAATCATTGCCAATAAAGATGCAAGGATATCAAAGATTCTTTTCATAGAAAATTCCCAAGGTTCCATTTGCTCTTGAGGTATTCTTACCAAGGGTACAGAAAAAATTGCTTGCAACCTAATATTACCAGTCAAAAGGTCTTTACGGTCAGAAGGTATGTATATTTCTATGTTCGGTTTTTGTATGGAGAAAATTATGTTATATATCTCATTCTCATCCTTTTTGTTAAGAACAATTATAACTTTTTCTATATTGTGTTTTTCTATGATTTTTTCTATATGAAGAGTATCTCCTAAGAAAGTTATGTTGTTCTGCTCCAAAGATTCTTTTTTTTGACCATCAAGGCTAAGATATCCTTCAAAAGCCATACCCGAGGATATTGCTTGTTTCTTTATTTCTTGTGCTACTTGTAAGGCTTTTTGCTCATCGGAAACAATCAAAAGAGTAGGGTAGGTAAGTTTGCCCGTATGTACCTTATGCACTGTAATAGAGGTAATAACAAAACGAGGAATATAAGTCAGAGTAAAGTGTAAAGAAAACAATATGGTAAAAGAAAAATAATAATTCTTGTAGGTAGAAACATAGTCATCCAACAGGAAGGCAAAAAAGATAATAACCACTCCTATAATACTGATAAGAAAGGTCTGAATCAAATCTTT
>JAUNWC010000115.1:2971-5698 GCA_030540495.1 Bacteroidota bacterium | reverse complement strand
CAGGAAGAACCTTAGAACATACTTTTCCAAGTGGTACAAAGATAGAGGTAGCAAGAGTAGAAAGAAGACCTTATACTTTTTCTTATAAAGACGATTTGGGTTACCATTTTATGCACTCTGAAACTTGGGAAGAAATAACCATACAAGAAGATATAATCAACGCTCCTCAGTTCCTAAAAGAAGGACAGCCTGTGGAGATGATAGTACATGCTGATACAGAAACTCCTCTTACTTGTGAATTACCTCCATTTGTAGAAATGACCGTAACTTATACCGAGCCGGGAGTAAAAGGCAACACAGCAACCAACGCTATGAAAGACGCTACTGTGGAAACAGGAGCAATTATAAAGGTGCCTTTGTTTATCAACGAAGGAGAAAAAATAAAAGTAGATACTCGTACAGCAACTTATTCTGAAAGAATAAAATAATCTCATTTTGTTTTAATTTTTAATATTTATTAAATTTAAATGCCTTTAAGGATAATCTCTTCGCAGAGATTATCCTTTTTTTGTGTTTAGGAAATACAAGTTGTTGTTATAGAGATTTTTCTATTTCTAAGGTAATGTGATTTATATTCATAGAAAGAAGTTTTTTTCTTATCTCTGTTTTTATTCTTTCCATCTCGCTAAGGTTATTTATTAAAATATGGGCTGTTAGGGCATTTTCTCTTGTGCTTATAGCCCAAATGTGTAGGTTATTTACCTCTTTCACTCCTTTTACCTCCCTAATAATATCTACTACTTTGTCAAAATCTAACTCATAAGGTACGCCATCAAGGGTTAGCCTAATACTTCTTACTAATAGTTTCCAAGTAGAAACAAATATTATTATAGATATTAACAAGCCTATTATTCCGTCTATGAAATACCAATGAGTAATATTCATAACAATGCCAGAAATAACCACTCCCAAACCCACACAAGTATCTGCCAACATATGCAAATAAACTCCCTTGATATTCAAATCTTTGTCCTTATTTTTATGAAAAAGAATTGTAGTTATGGCTTTTATAATTACGCCTATTGCTGCCGTCAAAGAGATAATTCCTCCTTCTACTGCAACGGGAGAAAATAATTTTTCTACACTTTCATAAACAATAAAAACTATAGCCGTCAGTAGCAAGAGAGCATTTATCAAAGAGGCTAAAATAGTGGTTTTCTTGTATCCATAGGTGTAACGAGTATTGGCTTGCAGGTTTGCCAACAGCATAGCAAATAAAGCAAGTATCAGAGAAATAATATCCGAAAGATTATGTCCAGCATCTGAAATAAGCCCTATGGAGCCAACAATAAAACCGACAAAAAACTCAACAACAACAAAAAGCCCATTGAGTATTATGCCAAGTAGAAAAAAAGTAGTTAGGTTTTCTCTTGTATTATTGCGAGTTTCTATGCAATTGGTATATTTAGATTTTTCTTTCTTTGCCATAGTTAAATAGAATTACAAAACAATTTGCAAAAATAATACAATATTGTTTTGTTTGAAATACCTATTTTTAGGTATTTTCAAAGGCAAGAAAGGTATCTAAATATTCTTGTGGCAAGGACTCAGAGGTTTGTTTCTCTCTATTGAAACCAGAAAGTATTGAAAAACAAGTAGATTTTACTTCCATTGTTTTTTTATCTATAATTCTTTGAAACATTCTCATGCTTTTTTGTCCAAAGCCTATCGTTTTGGTTTGTACATAAACATCCATTCCCATCTCTATAGGAGCAATAAAATCAAGTTCCAAATGCACAAGAACCAAAAAATCCTTTGTCCAATCTATCTCTCTTTTCAATACATCAGCAAAGTAATTTATCCTACCAACATCAAAATAATGCATTTGAAATCCGTTATTAACATGGTTTAGAGCATCAAGGTCAGAAAACCTCATTTGTATAGGTGTTTGATGCAAAAACTTTGTGGTATCAAAATCGTATTGTTTCATATATAAACGTTGTTTAATCTTTGTAAATCAAATATTTGTTGCGTATTTGGAGATATTTTTCCAAATCTTCTTGCCAAGAAAGTCTTATACTTTCTTTATCAAGCCCTTCTATTATTTGTCTTCTCAAAAGGCTGTTGCCCGCAAGTTTATCAAAAAAAGAATTGAAAAACTTTTTTTCTCCATTGTAATTTTTATATACCTGAGCAATAAAATCAAGGTCTATTTCTTGTTTGTTTATATTTGGAAATATCCAAATCATTTCTTTGCTTGCTTTGTCTTTATAGCCTACTTTCTCAAAAGGATTTTCCGTGCCTCTACCCACAGACAAAGAGGTTCCTTCAAACAAACATAGGGTTGGATAGTTTTTTATTGCTTTTGCAGTTCGTAAATTTGGAGAAGGAGGTATAGGTAGTTGTACTTCATCGCTTCTTTTGTAATTAAGCAAAGGTATAACAAGAAGATTTGCCTTAGCATCTTTTTTTACCCAATGCTCTGAATTTATCATTATGGCATACTCACCTATAGTTAGTCCATAGCAAATAGGTATTAGTTGCATACCTACAAAACTCTTATACTCTGCTTGTAAAACAGGACCATCTACATAGTTATTTGGGTTGGGTCTGTCCAATACTATCAAAGGAATATTGTTTTCTATACAAGAAAGCATAACATATTCCAAAGTGCTTATATAGGTATAGAATCTACAACCAACGTCTTGCAAATCAAATAAAACCACATCCAAACCTTGCATCTGCTTATTTGTTGGCTTTTTGTTTTTACCATAAAGGGAGGTTATT
>JAUNWC010000115.1:2166-2961 GCA_030540495.1 Bacteroidota bacterium | reverse complement strand
ACTATCATTTACCACCGCTCCGGCTTGACTCAAACCATTAAGCCCATGCTCAGGCGAGAAAACTTTTACAACATTGATACTGTTGTCTAAAAGCATTTCTATCAAATGTCTGTCCTTTACTACTGAGGTATGGTTGCAAACAAGGGCAACTCTCTTGCCCTTTATCAAAGGAAAGTATTCTTCTGTTCTTGCGTCTGCATTGATTATCTGAGCTTCAGAATAAGCAAAGAAGAAAAAGAAAAGGACTATCAAATATTTTTTCATTAAAAGTCTATTTATTGATAATGTTATTTACTTCTTCTTCTGTTATATCCTTATAATCTTTGCCTTTTGGTAGGCGATAGTTTTTACCATTGTATTTGATGTAAGCACCAAAACGACCTTTAAGCACCTGTGCTCCAGAGGAAAAATCTCTCAAAGACTCTTGCTTGCTTGTTGATGTTTTTTTGCCCGATATTATATCCAAAGCCTCTTGCTCAGTTAGTGTGTTTATATCTGTACCTTTTGGCAGTCTAAAATTCTTGTCGTCAAAGGCAAGATAAAGACCAAAACGTCCATATTTTAATTCAACCTTTTTGCCCTCCTTAATACATATAGTTTTAGGAAGTTCTTTTTTTATTTTCTCGGTGGCAATTTTCTTTTCTATCAAAGGCAAACATTCCTCTATTGTTATGGTATATGGGTCATAGTTTTTGCCAAGAGAGACGTTAAGGTCATTACATTTGATATAGGCTCCAAATCTACCAGTGGAGGCTATTACTTTATTGCCATTATATTCCCCTACCTCCCTTGGAA
>JAUNWC010000115.1:0-2156 GCA_030540495.1 Bacteroidota bacterium | reverse complement strand
GAAGAGAAAACAAATCCAAGGCTTGCTCCAAAGTTATGGTAGAAATAGAAAGATTTGCAGGCAAAGAAGAAAACAAAGGTTTTTCCTCTTCTGTATTCTCTCCTATTTGTATCATTGCACCATAACGACCTATTTTTGCATAAACATTTCGCTGTGTTTTAGGGTCTTTGCCTAAAAGTCTTTCACCTTTTTGTTTTTCAGAATGCTCTTTGGTGTAAGCAACCTCTTTTTCAAAAGGTGAGTAAAAATCTTGCAACATTTTGTGCCAATCTTCTTTGCCTTGTGCTATAAGGTCAAATTGTTGCTCTATTTTTGCAGTAAAGTTGTAGTCTAATATATCTTTAAAATGTTCTACAAGAAAAGCATTTACAATAGTCCCTATATCAGTAGGAGCAAGTTTATTGGTCTGTTTGCCAAAGTTTTCTACCTCCGTTTGCTCCAACAAATTACCATCCTTTAATAAGAAAACTTTTATATTGCGAGTTTGGGCTAAGGTGTTGCATTTGTCTACATAGTTACGTTTTTGTATAGTGGAGATAGTGGGAGCGTATGTTGAAGGACGACCTATACCCAAATCTTCTAATTTTTTTACCAAAGTTGCCTCATTGTATCTTGGCAAAGGAGTGGTGAAACTTTGTTTGGCAATACAAGTTTGCAAGGTTAGATTTTCTCCCTCTTTAATAACGGGTATAATATTTGTTTCCTCCTTTTGCTCATCTTCTTCGTCTGTGGAAACAGAGTAAAGTCTAAGAAATCCATCAAACAAAAGCACCTCTGCATTAGAAGTGAAATAGTATTCCGAATTGCTAACAGAGATTTTTATATCCGTCTTTTCTAACTTTGCCTCCGCCATTTGAGAAGCCACCATACGTTTCCATATAAGAGAATAAAGACGAGTTTTGTATCTATCTGTGCTATTTATCTCTTTTCTGTCTATTTGAGTAGGGCGTATGGCTTCGTGCGCCTCTTGTGCTCCTTTTGTTTTGGTTGCGAAATTTCTTGACTTAAAATACTCTTGCCCAAACTCTTTTATTATTTCTTCCTTTGCCATAGACAATGCCAAAGAAGAAAGATTGACAGAGTCTGTTCTCATGTAGGTAATAAGTCCTTCTTCGTAAAGTTGTTGTGCCACCATCATGGTTTGTTGTACCGAAAAACCAAGTTTTCTACTTGCCTCCTGTTGCAAAGTAGAAGTAGTAAAAGGAGGTGGCGGAGATTGTTTGGTAGGTTTCTTTTCTATGGAAGAGACTTTAAAAGTAGCCTTTTTGCACTGCTCCAAAAACTCAATAGCCTCATTTTCCAAAGAAAATTTGTGGTTAAGGTTAGCCTTCAAAATACTCTTGCCCTCAGAGGTTACAAACTCGGCAGCAACCTTAAAACTCTCTGTGCTTACAAAGTTTTTTATTTCCTCTTCTCTTTCAACTATAAGCCTAACTGCCACACTTTGCACCCTACCAGCAGAGAGAGCAGGTTTGATTTTTCTCCAAAGTATTGGAGAAATTTCATAACCGACAATTCTGTCCAAAACTCTTCTCGCTTGTTGTGCATTAACAAGATTAAGGTCAATATCTCGTGGATTTTCTACCGCATGTAGTATTGCTGTTTTGGTTATTTCATTGAATACTATACGTTTAGTATCTTTGTTTTTAAGATTCAAAGCCTCTTTTAAGTGCCAAGCAATAGCCTCTCCTTCGCGGTCTTCATCACTTGCCAACCAAACGACTTTTGCCTCTTTAACATCCTTTTTTAATTCTTTGACAACTTTTTGTTTATCCTCTGGTATTATGTAATTGGGAAGAAAACCATTATCTAAATCTATTCCCAACTTATTTTTTTCCAAATCTCTTATATGCCCGTATGAAGATTTTACCACAAAACCTTTTCCCAAGTATTTCTCTATGGTTTTTGCCTTAGAAGGCGACTCTACTATTACTAAATTCTCTGCCATATTTGTTAGTTGTGTGTTTGTTGGATAGTATAAAATAAAAACTATCCTCTAAAAAACTTCCTTAGTATTTGCTGTTTGTATTTGATAAAAAAATTGTATCAAAAAGAAACTCTCAAAAACGTTTGCAAAATTACAACAATAAATTAAAAACTACCAAACCTTATTTATTTTTTGTGAAAATAGAAAAGGTTAGCATAGGTTGGGATAA
>JAUNWC010000114.1 GCA_030540495.1 Bacteroidota bacterium | reverse complement strand
TAAGAGTAGCGGAAGTTTGAGCAACAGAACTTGCAACATTGGTTGCCACCGTTGGGTCAATGGTAGGAGGTATTGATGTAGTGCCATCTACAACCACATTGTCCAAATATACACCATAACCACTGTTTCCTACAGCAACGAATGCTATTTGATAGGTTGATGTAGTGTTAGGTAAGTTTATTATATTGGATTGTGAAACGTTACAAGCATAATTGCTACCATCCATGCTTGAGCCATGTGAGGCTAATAAAATCCAATCGTCCTCACTACTTGTTCTATAATAAACATATAAGGAATCCAAGCCACCATAACTAACATCTGAGCAAGCCTCATAATTATATGAAAGAGTAGGAGAGTCAAGCGAAGTCATATCAAATATAGGAGAAACCAAACGAGTAGAGCCTGTATTGTATGTTCTGTGGGCAACTTTATTACCTGTAGAGGAATTGTTTTGTATATCCCAAGAATATGTACCAGATATTATTTGACTCGTCCAACAGCCCAAATCCTCTGTAGTCAATGATTCAAAATTCTCCGTATAAGGATAGCCTATAACACTACCACATTCTGTTCGTATGGAGGCAACGGAAGAAGTAAGTTCTGAATCGTCATCACACAATACTTTTACATATACATCATAAGCAGTACCGGAATTTAGCCCAGAAATACTTGCTTGCCAAGAATTACTCTCTTCTCCTACTGAAAATGTAGTTATGGAATCATAAACAGAGGAAGAGTTTTCTTTGTAGTAGATTACAAAATCATCTCCTGTGGAGTACCAAGAAAGAGATATTGTATCCAAACCTGCCTGTAGACTTAATCCAAAAGGAGAACTACAAGAAGGAACAAGGTCAAGTGTTACATCATCCACATATATAGAACTGTAGGAAGAAGTGGAAGTATTTTTAATTGCTATATAAGTACCCTCGCCCGAGTAAGTAATCAAAGGTATGTTGTATAGTGTATATGTACTTGTTAGAGGAATATTAGCAACTGTTGTAAATGTGGAAGCATCTTGTGGGTCTGTCATAACACCCACTGCTATATAAGAAGACGAAGAGGCATAAGAGCCACATCTTGCATATAACGAAAGTTGCAAAGTATTGATAGGTAACAATGCAGTATCTATCAAAGGTAAGACAGCCGGATTAGAATCATAGAAAAATAGGCTGAAATTACCCTCGTGTGCATAATAACTATAGTTATAACAATAAGGATAGATATTATTTACATTTCTTTGCCAACAAGCAGGCAATGGGTTGCTTGTTGTACCGGCAGTATTGTTTGTTGCTTCAAAGTCCCATGTTTGAGGCAATGTGGTTATACCGCTACAAGCGGTGGCAAATCTTGTTGTCTCAGAAGTATAGATTTCTGCATCAGCCGAGCAAACAAAACTTATTTTCCAATCGTATTCTGTGTTTGGTGTTAAATCGCTAAGAAGGTAAATTCCGTCTTCGTCAAGTGAAACGTTCTCTATGGAGTCAAACTCGGTTGCAGAACTTTCCTTGTAATAAAGAGTTACACTTGTTTCAACTGCATTCCATGTAAGATTTATGCTTGTAGAAGAGGCATTGCTTGAGCGCAGAGCGGTTGGCTCTGTACAGCCCGGAATATTCTCCACTCTTATATCATCAACAAACCAATAGTAATAAGAAGAGTTGGTTACATGTCTAAGCGCTATATAACCTGTTTCTCCTTCTTGCAAAGTAACTAAATTAAAATTGATTCTGTATCTATGGTAAGCAGTGTCTGTAAGGTTTGTTGTATTTATGGAATCTATTGTAACAAAAGTACTTGCATCTGTAGGGTCGGTTACATAACCAACATCCAAATGCCCAGAATATACTAACTCTCCTGGTCTTGTCCAAAATACAAGGGAAAGTTGATTTAAATCCGTTGAAAATTCGGGCAAAACAGCAATGGCAGCACTATTCTCATAGGAGGTGCTTGCAAACATCAATCCCTTTGAAGATAGATGACCACGATATTGACTTGCATCTACACAAGGACGTTCGATGCCGTAATAAGAATCCGTAACACTATTGATAAACGACCAACAAAGAGGACGAGAATCTTCTTCTATGCTTTCAAAATTTTGTGTGTAAGGAATGCTTAAAGCAACACATGCGGTGGTAAATGTACAAAGTTCTGAGTTAGACTCCGTGCCATCTGAACAAACGCTTGCTATATAAAGTTTGTAGGTTGTGGCAGGAGTAAGATTTTCTAAGGTATAAGTTCCATTTACCAAAGAAGCACTTTGTTCTTCATATAATGCATTATCATCTAAGGAAGCATCTTTGTAATAAACGATAAATTCGCTACTTTGAGATGTCCAAGAAAGGTCAATGCTATTGCTTGTAATATTGCTTAGAGTTACATTGGTAGGCTCCTCGCAAGAAGGAATATTATCTATTGCAATCTCATCTATATAGTATTCTCCGCTATTGTAACCCCATGTGGTACCGGTGCCTAAATATCTTATAGCAATATAATAAGAACTTCCTGTGTAGTTTGTGAATTGATTGAAATCTATGGTCTTTAAAGAATATGTTTCTGTTATGCTACTGTCCATTACAGAATAAAGAGAGACAAATGTGCTTGTATCATTAGGGTCAGTCATAACACCAACTTCTATATTACCAAATTGATAAGCATAGGAGTAGTTGGTAAGAGCGGCTTTCCTAACATAGAATTTCAAACGAGTTTGCTCTATATTTAAATTTACCTTAGGTGCGGCAATAATCATAGGCGCTGTGTTGTCTCCTCCAAATGTCCAACTTTTAGAGCCATTGTGTGCATAAGCATTATAAGAGTTAAGTTTTGGATAATAAGTAGTACTCCACATATAAAATGAACTTTGAGAGGCTATTGTCCAGCAGTTAAGTAAAGATTCTGTTTCAAAATCCATAAGGTATGGTACATTTACAGTAGCACAAACAGTGGTAAAAGTAATACCATTGTACAAGGAATCTGTTGTTTCATCACAATCTGGAGCAACTTCTACAAAGTATTCTGTGTTTGCACTTAGATTAGATAAAACAACACTTGACTCAGTGGTTACAAGACTATCTGTATATTCTGTTGAGAGTGTTTGCTTGTATCGTACTCTATATGCATTAGAAACACCTGTCCAACTAATAGTAGCACTATCGGAGGTTAGATTGCTAACAGCAACATTTTGTACGGCAGGACAAGTAGGCACATCTTCTATATACAAATCATCTATATATGCAGATATATAACTTGAAGAGCCACTAAGTTTTAGAGCAATATAAATTCCATTGCCTTCGTAAGAAGAAAACATAGCAGTTTTTTCTTCAAAAGCATATGGAGATAAATTGATGGTAGTAATACTTTGGAATGTATTAGGGTCTGTAGGGTCGGTTACAACTCCCACTTGCACAGGAGTTTGAGTAAAATAATCTGAGCCTTTTCCTTTAAATCTAATTTGTAGGTCGTTTAACGACAATTCATTGGTATCTATACCCGGAAGGACGGTAACATTTGTTGTTCCATATAAGCACAAACTACTACTGCCACTTACCCATTGCCCCATAGTAGTATAAGCACCTTCTTGGGCTCCCGCTACTGTTTTTGACCAGCAAGAAGGTATGCCTGTTTCTGTGTCGTAGGTTTCGAAATCCCAACTTTGAGGCACTGTGGTATAAGGAGTACAAGGGGTTTTAAAACTCTTTGTTTCACTATAAATACTATCTGTGCAAATAGCAACTACATAATAATTATATTTGGTGTTAGGAGTAAGATTGCTTAGAGTTGTGCTAAAAGAATCAATACCTGTGGAGGAGAAAGTTGTACTTGTTTGCCAATCATCCTCATCGGTAGAAGAACTCTCTCTATAATAAACCACAAAATCCTCTCCTGTTGAAGTCCAATTTATGTTTGCAGAGGTTGAAGACGCAAGGGAAGTTACATGAGCAGGACGAGTACATTCTGGTAAAGTCTCTACTATAATATCATCAACAAACCACCAAAAATTATTATAAGAGGTATATGAAAATGCTATACGAGGAGTAACTTCGTCCTCTACTTCTATATTTGCAAAAGGTATTTCGTATAAATGATAATCATTGTCTCCTAAGTCTGCTGCAGTTATGGTTTCAAGGGCAACAAAGGTGCTTGTATCTGTAATATCTGTTATATAACCAACTTGGAATGTACCAGAGGCTGAGCCTTCTCTTCTTGTGTAAAAAGATAATTGCAAGGAATCCAAACTTGTTTCAAAAATAGGCAGTACTGCAAAAGATTTTGTATTGTCGCTATTACGGAAATCTAATTGATTAGCACCCGTACGAGAATAGGTTGTTCCCCATAAAATAGTTCCTACAGCAGGATAACCATTTACGGGGTAAATAGAAGTCCAACAACTTGGCATAGCCTCTGTTTCATCGTCCTCAAAACTTGTTGTCCAAGGCAATTCGGATATATTGTCGCAAGCCGTAGTAAATGTTATATTTTTATAAAGGGAAGTGCTTGATGTACATTCTGTTTTGATTCTAACATTATAAGTAGTGTTTGCCGTTAGGTTATCAAAATTAATAGTCGTGTCTGAAGTACTTTCGTTTCCTCCGTCTACCCAAGAAGCAGTGTCTGCTTTTATTTGATAGTAATATAAAGAAGCATTGTCGTTTGCTGCCCAAGATATAGTAGCAGATTCGGTGGTAATATTGGATATTTGCACATTGGTTATAGGAGTACAAATATCATCGGTTTCATATATGCTGAGTTTTATATCGGGACAAGCATAATCTACCACACCAGTTGTTACATCGGATACTCCAAGTGTGTTCTCGTCACTACACTTATACACAGTGCGTGCAGTGTTGCTATTGGTGGATTGCCAATAAAATTCGTTACCGGCAAAACTACCTGTATAATCTACTATTCCCACTACCAAATTGCTTGTGCCATCGTAAGGAAAAGGAGAAGCAAGGTTTATTTGCGAGAATTGTTCTCCGGTAATAGTCCAAACGCTATCATATACCAAAATAAAATCCTCCTCAGGTAGAGCATCATTTTGAGAACTGAAATATGATAAAGAAGTGGTTGCTAAATAAACTTTGATGTTTCGGTTATTGGTACCTTGCGATGTATTTTTGAAACTTATGCTTGTGATGTTTCCTGAGGTGTTATTTAATTCACTCGCAAGATAGATGGTTTGTGATGCTGTATATGAGTACCACAGACTTACAGGTGTTGAATTATTATAACCATAGTCCCCAATACCTATGGTAATTTGCACAGTATCATTACTCTGTGCCTTCCCGCTAATAGCCAAAAGAATTGCCATTAGCAAAAAAGATAGAACTTTTTTCATGATGTTAAAAAATTGAAGGTTTATAAATAAAAATTAACTTTAATTACACAACAACTTATTATGCGGGCAAAATTATGTATTTTTTTATTTCTTGCAAAAAAATACGAATAAAATAATAAAATATTTTATATTTTAGAGAGTAAATAATTTATTTTCTTGTAGTTATAAAAAAATAATATTTTAGAATAGAGATAAGTTATAACGAGTTAGCATAGGTTTGAGGCTAAAGCCTCCTTATAGGTTATAATAAGTTGGGATAGGTTAGCATAAGTTAGCATAGGAGGGCAAAGCCACAGCCTGAGGCTGACCTATAAGGGCAAAGCCACTATATTTTGTCATACGCTTATGCGTCTCCTATCTTAACCTATGCTAACCTAAAACAACCTATAATAACCTATCCCAACCTACCAAAAAACAAAAAAAACGATTTTTTTTTAAT
>JAUNWC010000113.1:1559-5796 GCA_030540495.1 Bacteroidota bacterium | reverse complement strand
AACCTACCAACCGGCTTTGCCCAATAAAACAGGCTAAGCCTGTATAAAAGGAGAAAATAGCCTCTAAGGTATTAAAACCTAATATAACAATAAAATATTTAAGAAAAAATAACGTTTGTTTGTATAACCAAAGAGTACATAAGTATGGATATATCTATAATAATATCACTTTTGAATGAAGAGGAATCTTTGCAACCCTTGACATATTGGATAGCCAAAGTTATGCAAGAAAACAACTATACATACGAAATAATAATGGTGGATGATGGTAGCAAGGACAATTCTTGGCAAGAAATAGAAAGACTTTCTATAGAAAACAAGAATATAAAAGGAATAAAGTTTCGTAGGAATTATGGCAAAAGTGCGGCTTTGAATGTTGGTTTTGAGCATGCCAAAGGAAATGTGGTTATAACGATGGATGCTGATTTGCAAGACTCACCGGAGGAGATACCCGCTTTGTATAAAATGATAACACAAGAAGGATATGATTTGGTATCAGGGTGGAAGAAAAAACGTTATGACTCCAAACTTATGAAAAATATTCCTTCTAAGTTTTTTAATGCTACTACAAGATGGCTTTCGGGAATAAAACTACACGATTTTAATTGCGGGCTAAAAGCATACAAAAAAGAAGTTGTCAAAAACATAGAAGTATATGGAGAGATGCACCGATATATTCCTGTTATAGCCAAATGGGCAGGTTTTACCAAAATAGGTGAAAAAGTAGTAATACATCAAAAACGTCAGTTTGGTAAAAGCAAATTTGGAATGAACAGATTTATAAATGGTTATTTGGATTTAATGTCCATAATGTTTGTCTCTCGTTTTTCCAAACAGCCTATGCATTTCTTTGGAGCAATAGGTACTTTGATGTTCTTTATAGGTATAGTTGCAGCAGCAATTTTGGGAATACAAAAACTTTGGGCTTTGCATCAGGGTCTTTGGGCTCAGACAAGGTTGGTAACCGAAAGCCCTTATTTCTATATATCTTTGGTTATGTTAATTATAGGTGTTCAATTGTTCCTTGTCGGATTTTTGGCAGAACTTGTAGGCAGAAATTCCTCCACTCGCAATACCTATCTAATAGAAAAAGAGCATAATTTCTAAAAAAGAGTGTTATGAGAATACAACAAGCAATAGAAGAGTCCATAAAATTGAAGCAAACTTTGTTGGAAGATAATCGTTTTTTGAAACAAGTACAAAAAGCGATAGATTCTATAATCCAAACATATAGAAAGGGCGGAAAGGTTTTGTTTTGTGGAAATGGTGGCTCGGCAGCCGATGCTCAACACTTAGCGGCAGAACTTTCAGGTAGGTTTTATTATGACAGAGAACCTTTGTATGCAGAGGCTTTGCATGTCAATACTTCTTATCTTACCGCTGTTGCCAATGATTATAGTTATGAAGATATTTTTGCTCGTATGCTCAAAGCCTCTGGCAAAGAGGGAGATGTGCTTGTAGGCATTTCCACTTCGGGCAATTCAAAAAACATAGTAAAGGCTTTTGAAATAGCCAAACAAAAAAATATGACAACCATTGCCTTAACCGGAGAAGGTGGTGGCAAAATGGCAGAACTTTCTGATATACTTCTTGCTGTGCCTTCAAAAGATACGCCTCGCATACAAGAAAGCCATATTATGATAGGACATATAATTTGCGAAATGGTTGAGACTGCTCTTTTTCCTAAGCAATAAGAAGAAAACAAAAGACTTAGTCTTGTGGAATAATTTTTGCAACTCGGTTGCAGAGAATTGATTGTATTTTTGCAAAAGTAAATAAAAAGGACAGAATATCATGGAGAATGTAAGCAGATTTTTTATGGAATTTTGGATGATGATTTGTGCTATGGCTCCCTATTTACTTTTGGGCTTTTTGATAGCAGGAGTCTTGCATGTACTCGTACCAAAAGAATTTTATCGTAAATATTTAACAAAAAACAACAGCAAGTCTGTTTTTTATGCAGCCCTTTTGGGAATACCTTTACCATTATGTTCTTGTGGAGTAATTCCCACAGCCATAGGTCTTAAGAATGAGAAAGTATCCAAAGGTGCGGTTGCATCTTTTCTTATAGCAACGCCTCAAACGGGCATTGACTCCATTCTTGCAACCTTTTCCCTTATGGGCTTAGGCTTTGCTATAGTACGACCGGTTGCTGCTTTGGTTACTGGGGTTTGTGGCGGTTTGTTGGTCAATAGGATTTTGAGAAACGAGAGGATGGAGGACAACAACACTACTTGCGAAATAGATAGTAAAAAAGTTAATCCCATATATGCAATACTTAGGTATGCTTTCTTTGAAATGTTGCAGAACATAGGGGGAAGATTGCTTATAGGTTTGGTATTGGCAACATTGATAAGCATTTTTATACCCGATGAATTTTTCTTGGAATTTGCCAACTACCCTTTGTTGCAAATGCTTATAATTCTTATTATTGCGATTCCTATGTATGTATGTTCCACAGGTAGTATTCCAATTGCGGCTTCTCTAATACTTAAGGGTTTAAGTCCAGGTGCGGCTTTGGTTATGCTTATGGCAGGACCTGCAGTAAATCTTGCCTCCATACTCGTTGTAAAAAAGAGCATAGGCAAAAAATTTACCCTTATATATGTTCTTACCATAGTTATAGGTTCCATATTATTTGGCTTTTTGGTCAATTTGTTTCCAGATTCATTTGTTGCTCAAATGCCACAAAATGCCACAGTAGATTGTTGTTCAGTGAATACAACGCATCAAGTATCTTGGTTTAAAACCACTTGTGCTATAATATTTAGTTTGTTACTTATAAATGCCTTAGTTATGAAATTATTTGACAGATTAAGAAAAAAAGAAAAATTAGCCTCAGAAAACATGTATAAGGTAGAGGGTATGACCTGTTCGCATTGCAAAATGGCAGTGGAAAAAGCGGTTATGAGTCTTAAAAACATTGATTACGCAGAAGCCGACGTAAATCAAAAAACTCTAAGAGTCAAAGGCTCAGCCACAGAAAAAGATATAGCAAAGGCTGTTGAGAATGCTGGTTTTGTTTTCAAAGGAGAGGTATAAAATTTTATAGTCTTGTTACTTTTTTGTAATTTTGCAAAAATATTCTATCAAAAGACTATGGAATTTTATGATACTATAAAGGATTTGGTTTGGGAGGATATGACCAAAACCATTTATGCAAAAACAAAACAAGATGTAGAAAGGGCTTTGAACAAAGAGTTTTTAACCTTAGAGGACTTCAAAGCCCTTATTTCTCCTGCTGCAGAGGAATACTTGGAAATTATGGCTCAGATGTCTCGCTCCATTACTCAAAAACGTTTTGGCAAGGTTATTCTTTTGTACATTCCTTTGTATTTGAGTAATGCTTGCAGTAATCATTGTATTTATTGCGGGTTCAATCATAACAATCCAATGCTAAGAAAGACTTTGACGGATGAGGAAATTCTTAAAGAAATAAAGGTAATAAAACAGATGGGCTATGATAATGTTTTGTTGCTTACGGGAGAGTTTCCAAAGGTCGCAGGAGTAGATTATATAAAGCATGCTATAGAATTATGCCGACCTCATTTTTCTGCTATAAACTTGGAGGTTTTTCCTATGAGTGTGGATGATTATAAAAAAGTAGTTAATGCAGGTGCAAATACTTTGTATGTTTATCAGGAGACTTTTAACGAAAAAAGATATAAGTTTTATCACCCTAAGGGTATGAAATCCAATTACAAATGGAGATTAGGTACTCCCGAAAGAGTAGCACAGGCAGGAATACACAAAATAGGAATGGGTGCTTTGATAGGTTTGGAGGAATGGCGTACAGAGATGCTTTATTTGGCTATGCATTTGCGTTTTATGGAAAAACATTATTGGAAACAAAAATATAGCATAAGTTTTCCTCGTATGCGCCCTGCGGCTGGTGGATACAAACCTAATTTTCTTATGAGTGAAAAACAATTTGCTCAGACCCTTTGGGCTTTTCGTATTTTTGATAACGATATAGATATAGCCATGTCCACAAGAGAAACTCGCAATATGAGAGACCATTTTGTTACACTTGGAGTAACTTCCATAAGTGCGGGTAGTAAAACTGAGCCAGGAGGATACGCTAAGCCTGACGAAGAAATGGAACAATTTCATATCAATGACGACCGCTCACCTAAGCAAATGGAAGATATGATAAGAAAACAAGGCTATGATGTTATTTATAAGGATTGGGACAGAAGTTTGAATTAAAAAAATATGAATACTTTTTCTATCATAG
>JAUNWC010000113.1:0-1549 GCA_030540495.1 Bacteroidota bacterium | reverse complement strand
TAGTAGCCGTTGGAGAAAATGGAGCAATTGGCAAAAACGGAGATTTGCTTTGGCATATAAGAGAGGATATGCTATATTTTAAGAACACTACAAAGAATCACCCCGTAATCATGGGAAGAAAGACCTGGGAAAGCCTGCAAGTACATCCTTTACCCAAAAGACACAATATAATAATAACTAAGAATAAGGAGTTTTCTTTCCCGAACGAAAATGTTTCTGTGCTTTATTCCATAGAGGAGGCAAAGAAAATTAGAGACTTTAACACAGAAATCTTTGTTATAGGAGGAGGAAGTGTATATAAGGAGTTTATGCCTTTAGCCAATAAAATCTATCTTACCAAAGTATATAAATCTTATAAGGAGGCTGATACTTTTTTTCCTATCATAAAGACAGAGGAGTGGAAGGTAATTTATCAAAGTGAAAGAAAAAAAGACGAAGAAAGCAATTTGGAATTTCAATTCTTTACATTGGAAAAGAAATAATTTTATTAAAAACCTTATGCGTTGCTATAATTAAAAGATATGTTCTAAAATGGAGGAAATATTAGAATTTTTAACAGATTTAAGACAAAATAACAATAGAGAATGGTTTCATTCTAACAAATCTGAGTACAAAAATGCTCAGAGTAAATTTAACCTTATAGCCGAAAGGTTTCTAAAAGATATTTCTACCTTTGACAACAGTGTTAAGCATCTAACTCTAAAAGAATGTACTTATAGAATTTATAGAGATTTGCGCTTTTCTAAGGATAAAACTCCATACAAAACTCATTTTGGCGTTTATGTTTGTCAAGGAGGAAAAAAATCTTGGGATGCGGGTTATTATTTTCACATAGAGCCAAAATGGGAAGATGGTACGGGAGGACATAAATTATATTGCGGTAGTTTTATGCCAGACAAGGATAGATTGCAACTAATAAGGGAGGATGTTTTTAATAACGGAAAATTATATAGGCAAGCAATACAAGAGGCAAAGAATTTTTATTTAGAAGAAAATTCTTTAAAGAAAAACCCCAAAGGTTTTCCCGAGAGTGAGTTTGATGATTTAATAAGGATGAAATCTTTTATTTTGGTGCAGGATATAACTAAAAATCAGTTGCTAAGCAAAGACCTTAACGAATACTTAAAACAAGAATCTAAGGTAGGCTATCCTTTGATAAAAATGCTAAACGAGGCTACTTCTTTTGTGGGTAATTACTAAAAAGAATATGGGAATAAGTGCTATAATACCTAAAACAAAAACGGAGAATACCATAGTTTTTCATACCTCTTTGTTTTCTTCTGAGGATAAACTAATTATGGCTCCAATGCAAAATCTTACAACTCTTTTTTATAGAAAAAGTTTTGAAAATTTTTTTCCAAAAAGTATTGATTACGCCATTGCTCCTTTTATTTCAGCAACTTCAAACAATATAACCCAAAAAAGCAATCAATTCAAAGATATACTTCCCTTAGACAACAAAAACTCCATTCCAATAGTGCCTCAAATAATGGGCAACAATGTGGAATACATACTCAATACTTGTAAAATAATAGAAGATTTGGGCTAC
>JAUNWC010000112.1:1114-5798 GCA_030540495.1 Bacteroidota bacterium | reverse complement strand
TATCCCAACCTATAAGGAGGCTTATATATAAAAAAAGGTATATCCTTCACAGGATATACCCGAATGAATGAAAAAAAAGTTTTATGTGTTGTATTCAGCAATAATATCTTTTACTTGGTTAGGAGTAACTCTTCCATATACTTTTTCGCCTATAAGAGCCACTGGCGCCAAACCACACGCACCTACACAGCGTAAAGTATCCAAAGAAAATAGTCCATCAGGCGTAATTTCTCCTATTCCAACTCCAAGTAGCCTTTTAAATTCGTCCAAAACCTTTTCGCTATCTCTTACATAACAAGCCGTACCCAAGCATATAGAAATAGGGTGTTTGCCTTTTGGCGTCATAGAAAAGAAAGAATAAAAACTAACAATACCATATATTTGTGCAACCGGCATACGTATTTGCTCAGAAATAAGTTCTTGCACCTCTACAGGTAGAAAACCAAACTCACTTTGCACTTTGTGTAATATATTGATTATTTCTCCGTGAGAATTGTTAAAAGAATCACATATCTCTTTAATTCTTTCTATTTTCTTACTATTTAAACTAATTCTTGCCATAAAATTTTCTGTTTTTTTTGAATTTTACAAAACCTTACTCCTCTACTTCTTCTATTACTGCAGATTTGTCAAAATAATGTGTATGAAGAAGTTTGTGTGATTTTTCGCCACAAGGTTCTCCAAAGAAGTCTTTGTAAAGTTGTTGAACGTATGGATTTTCGTGCGATTTTCTCAAAGGTTTGTGCTTATCCTCTTCATATATAGCATTTAAACGTTTTTCTACCTTAGAAAAATCTCCATGGTGATAAGGTTGTCCTGCTCCTCCTACACATCCGCCTGGACAAGCCATAATTTCTATAGCGTGGAACATATTTTCTCCTTTTCTTACCATGTCTAAAAGTTTTCTTGCATTGCCCAAACCGTGAGCAATACCTATATGAATAGGTGTGCCATCAAAATCCACTGTTGCCTCTCTAACACCCTCTAATCCTCTTATTTCGTTGAAATCTATTTTTCCAAGTTCTTTCTTTGTAAATAATTCGTAGGTTGTACGAGTGGCTGCTTCTATAACTCCTCCCGTTGCTCCAAATATAACTCCTGCTCCTGTGCTCTCGCCCAAAGGTTTGTCAAATTCTTCTTCTTTAAGGTCTGTGAACTGAATACTCAATAGTTTTATCATATCAGCCAATTCCCTTGTAGTCAAAGAATAATCTACATCCGGATTGCCATCTGTCTTAAATTCGTCTCTTTGACACTCGTATTTTTTTGCAACGCAAGGCATAATGGAAACAACTACCAAGTCCTCTCTTTTTATTCCCATTTTTTCTGCCCAATAGGTCTTAGCAACGGCTCCAAACATTTGCATAGGAGATTTTGCTGTGGAAGGAATGTCAAGCATATCTGGGTAATATCTTTCAAAGAAATTTACCCAACCCGGACAACAAGAAGTCATAATAGGAAGTTTAACGTCCTTATCTCCGTTCATATACTTACTAATACGTTGAAGCATTTCTGTTCCCTCTTCCATAATGGTCAAATCGGCAGCAAAATCAGTATCAAACACATAGTCAAAGCCAAGCATTCTAAGAGCGGCAACCATTTTTCCTGTTACTCTGCTACCCGGTTGCATACCAAATTCTTCTCCCAAAGCCACTCTAACGGCAGGTGCAGTTTGAACTATAACGGTCTTGTTAGGGTTAGATATAGCAGCCATTACTTGCCTTGTGTTATCCACTTCGCTTAATGCTCCAACAGGACAAGCCTGAACGCATTGTCCACACATAACGCAAGTACTTTCGGCAAGTTTTTGTTCAAAAGCAGTGCCTACTACAGCATTAAAACCTCTGTTTATGCCCGACAAAGTACCTACTGTTTGCAGAGAGTTACAAACCGTTTCGCATCTACGACACATAACGCATTTGTTCATATCTCTTATTATGGCAGGAGAAACATCTATCTTATATACAGATTGTTCTCCCTTATAAGTAACTTCTCTAAGTCCAAGATTTACTGCAAGTTTTTGCAACTCGCACTTTCCTCCTTGTGGGCAAACAAGACAATCTGCTGGGTGGTCGCTAAGCAACAAATCTACCACTGTTCTTCTTGCCATAATAACTCTAAGGGTATGAGTCTTTACTACCATACCTTCGGAAACATTGGTTGCGCAAGTGGCTGCAAGATTTTTCTTTCCCTCTATTTCCACCATACAAACTCTACACGAGCCAGGACGATTTTCTATTCCCTGTCCTTTTAACTCATAGTGGCAAAGGGTTGGTATATCTATTCCTATGCTTCTTGCGGCTTTTAGTATGGTTGTTCCTTTTGGTACTTGTACTTTTATATTGTCTATTGTCAGATTTATCATATTTTCCATTTCCTTCTCTCCTTTCTTACAAAATTCTAATAGCATTAAACTTACATTTGGTTACACAAGTACCACATTTTATACACATTTGTTGGTCTATAACGTGAGGAGATTTTCTTTCTCCACTTATTGCATCTACAGGGCAATTTCTTGCACAGTTGGTACAACCAATACAAACATTAGGATTGATTTCATAATGAATCAAATCTTTACATACTCCTACTCTACATTTTTTATCTACAACATGTTCTACGTATTCGTCCCAGAAGTTATCTAAGGTGGAAAGTATAGGATTAGGTGAAGATTGTCCAAGTCCGCAAAGGGCAGTGTCTTTTATAGCATTGGAAAGATTTCTTAGATGCTCTAAATCCTCCATACTTCCTTTACCTTTGGTTATCCTGTCAAGTATTTCATACAAACGTTTGTTGCCAATACGACAAGGAGTACATTTTCCGCAAGATTCCTCTACAGTAAAGTCCAAATAAAACTTAGCAACAGAAACCATACAAGAACTTTCATCCATAATAACCATACCTCCAGAGCCCATCATACTGCCTGCATCTGAAAGAGTTTTGTAATCTATAGGAATATCAAGATGTTTTTCTGTTAAACAACCGCCGGAAGGTCCTCCTGTCTGAACTGCTTTAAATTTTTTGTCGTCTTTTATTCCTTCGCCTATTTCGTAAATTATTTCTCTAAGGGTTGTTCCCATAGGCACTTCTATCAACCCTACATTTTTGATTTGTCCTGCAAGTGCAAAAACTTTTGTTCCCTTAGAATTTTCCGTACCTATGGAAGCAAACCATTCTGCTCCTTTGTTTATAATGGCAGGCACGTTGGCATAGGTTTCTACATTATTTACGTTGGTAGGTTTGCCAAGATAACCTTTTTCGCTCGTGCGAGGAGGTTTAAAGGTTGGCTCACCTCTTTTGCCTTCCATAGAATGGATAAGAGCGGTGGCTTCTCCGCAAACGAAAGCACCTGCTCCTAAACGTATCTCTATATCAAAACAAAAATCTGTTCCAAAAATATTTTCTCCCAAGAAACCATAATTTTTTGATTGCTCTATGGCAACTTGCAATCTATGTACTGCCAAAGGATATTCGGCTCGTATATATATCAAGCCTTTGGTTGCTCCGATAGCATAACCGGCTATGGTCATTGCCTCTAATACAGAGTGAGGGTCGCCTTCCAAAATACTTCTATCCATAAAAGCACCAGGGTCGCCTTCGTCAGCGTTGCAAACCACATATTTTTGGTCGGCTTTTGCTCTTGCACTTGCAACCCATTTTTTTCCTGTTGGAAAACCTGCTCCTCCTCTTCCACTTAGCCCAGAGGCAGAAACTATTTCTATAACCTTTTCCGGAGAGTATTCTGTCAAACAAGTTGCTAAGGCTTTATATCCGTCCATAGCAATATATTCCTCTATATCCTCAGGGTCTATAAAGCCACAATTCCTTAAAGCAATTCTCATCTGTTTTTTGTAAAAGGCCATATCTTTTGAGTTATCAATATGTTCCTTTTTTTCGGGGTCAAAATAAAGTAATCTATTTACCTTTTGATTATTGATTATATGTGATTCTACTATTTCTTTTGCATCGTCAGGCTCTACTTCTGTATAAAAAGTATTATCGGGCATTATCTTTACAATAGGTCCTTTTTCACAAAAACCAAAACATCCCGTGCGAAGAACCTTAACACTTTCTTCTAAGCCGTGTTCCTTAATACATTGTTCCAAATTGCAGACTATTTCTTTACTATTTGATGCAGTACAGCCTGTACCACCACAAACAAGAATATGTTTTGTTTGAGTATTTTTTTTGTTTGTAACGTTTTCTGCATTGTTTTGCAAAGCATCATTTATTCCTTTGATACGAGGCTCCATTTTTTTGTAAGCCTCTGTGTATAATGCTTGCAAATCAACTACACTCTTGATATTTGCCATATATTTTTAAAATGATGGTTACTATAAATTTATTCCTTATATACAATACCTAAATATGAGTAAAATCAAGTTGCAAAAATATAAAAATTATAGGAATTGACCAATAAAAAGCCAATAAAATATTTATTTTTAGGTATTTTCTACCTAAAAGTGAGTATATCTAAGTTGTAATAGTTTGGCATAAGGTTATAATAAAAAGGTTTAGACTCTGATAAATATACAAAGAAAAGATATAAAAAAGGTGCAGTTTGTTATGCTGCACCTTTGATTATTAAAGTATATTGTGTTAATTGCCTAAGCCTAATGAATAGTTAGAAGGAGCAGAGTTTTTTGTTCTTGCTTGATTAAGATAAGAACTTAATACATTGGACTCC
>JAUNWC010000112.1:0-1104 GCA_030540495.1 Bacteroidota bacterium | reverse complement strand
GACTCCTCTATTCTTTGTCTAATTTCTACTAAGTTATGGTTCATAGAATATGAGTATATTAAGGCAGTTATTTGCAAAACAGTCTCTTTCATAGACTCAACATTAGTCTCTTTTTCTAATAAATCCAGTGCCTCTACAAAAGTTTCTTTTGCCTTATCTATATCTCCTTTACCCGTGTTCAAGTCCGTTATGGTTGCATTTAATCTTGGTACTAATTGTTGCAATTGGTTGGAGAGTTGAATAGTGGATAGCGTATACTTTATTTCAGGGATGTTTTCTATCTCTTTTTGCAAATCAGTAAAGCCAAAACGCTGAACATCTGGATAACACAATTGAGCAAGTATTCCTATTGCCATTTGTCTATCTCCTTCTACGCTACGAGCCTTTTTGCCTTTGAATTGGTTGTAATAGTTTAGATAGGATTTATAATAGTTTATTATTTCCTTATAAACCGCTTTACCCTTATCCTTTGCACCTGCATCACAATAGGTTTGAGCTAGCATTACATCTGCACGGTCAAAAGCAATTTTGGAGTTAGGAAATTCTTTAACAGCCTTATCCAAAATATTTATAGCCTTTTGTTTTTCGTTTTTTTCTATTAAATCCATTGCAAATAGAACATGATTTTGACGCATATTTTTGGAATTGCTTATTGTTACAGCCTCTTCCAAATAAACACCCTCCTTATTGACATTGCCCCAAACAAATTGGTTCATAAACATATCATAAGATTTAGCAGTAAATTGTCTATTTGTCTTATAAGGCACTATTTTATAAACAATGCCCTCTTGTACGCAATAGTCCATAATGTTAGGTATAACCTCTCTAAGCAGAGCAGGGTTCATAACATATATAGGTCTTTCAAAATGATTGCTACCCAAAATATCCAAAAGCATTAACTCTTGCCTATATAATTGAGCAAACTGACCTTTCAAATTAGCACTTGGATTAAGAGAAAATCTAAATTCTCCTTTTTCTCCATCAACAAGTTCCTTTGGATACATTCCTGCTTTGGCGGCCTTTGCTTTATCAAAAGTAATTTTGAAATTGGTGGTAGGCAAAACTGAAATATATTTGTAGTCTTTCATCATTTCCATTAGATTG
>JAUNWC010000111.1 GCA_030540495.1 Bacteroidota bacterium | reverse complement strand
TAGAATATAAATTTTAAGACTTTTTCATAATAATAATTAATTTAGATGAAGGGGACTTTTCTGTAAAAGGAGAAGTCTCTTTTTTTTAGAAAAAAGAATGATTGTAAATTTATTTACCTTTCTAAGTTGAAATATAAATTTATTTGCTATTTTTGTAAAAATTCTAATAGTTATGAAGAAAATTTATATTTTTGTTTTTACCATTGTTTTTGTTTGTTGCTTGAATGCACAAGAATTAAAGGTGCTTTTTGTAGGTAATTCCTATACTTATGTAAATGATTTGCCAAATCTTTTGAAACAATTGGCACAAACCTCCAATCAAAACATTTCCACAACAAGTTTTACTCCGGGTGGAGCAAGGTTTTTGACCCATTGGCAAAACGAGGCTTTGAAACAAGAGATACGAAAAGGCAATTATGACATAATGATTTTGCAAGGACAGAGCCAAGAAGTTGCCTTTCCGCCTTCTCAGTTTCAAGCAGAGGTTTATCCATATGCAAAGAAACTTGACTCTCTTTTTAAAGAATATAACCCTGAGGGAAGAGTAATATTTTTTATGACTTGGGGTTATCGTTATGGAGATGCTAATAACTGCCAGTTTTATCCTCCGTTTTGTTCTTACGAAAGTATGTCTATGGAGTTATGTCAAAACTATTCAACTCTTGCCTCTGATTTTCAAAGTGAACTTGCTCCTATAGGCAATGCTTGGTTATATTTGTATAATCAAGACGCTAATTCATTTGATTTGCATTCCTCAGACAATTCTCACCCAAATCTAAGAGGCTCTTATTTTTCGGCTTGTGTGCTATATACCACTATTTTTCAAACCTCAATATCCTCTGATTACTATGCAGACTTGTCTTCTCAAGAGGCTCTCTCTTTGCAACAAACAGCATCTATGCTTTTTAATAATAGTGTTTTGTCCTCTTGTGGCAATTTCTCTTCTCTAAATTCAGAAGAACAAAAAACTTTATCTATCAAATATTTAGCAGAAAACAATACCATAGAGATAAATAATATTATTGGCAAAAACGCTGTGGTAGAAATATATAATATCTTGGGAAGTAAAATAATGGAGAAAATTTTGCCTAATGTTACTCAATATTTTTTGAATGTAAAAGACTTGCAAAAAGGTTACTATATACTTAAAATCACAGATAAGGAAAATATCTCTACTTATAAGTTTAACAAGGTAATTTAGAACTCTATAATTTAAGATAGGTTGACGCCACAGGCACAGTCTGTTTTTATAGGTTATTATAAGTTAGCATAGGTCGTTATAGGAAGGCAAAGCCGTTACTTTCTCTCATACGCTTATGCGTCTCCTATTGTAACCTATGCTAACCTATCCCAACCTATTGGGAGGCTATGACACCAACCTATGCTAACTTATCGTAACCTAATTTAACCTATAAATCTTTAACAATATTTAAAGAAAAAATACGTTATCCTCTTGTTGAAAAAGCATTGGTTTATGGTTGATTGTGAGAGATTATATATTTTGAGAAACACCTTAGTATTTGATTTTTTAAGATGAAAAAAATAATAAAATATTTTCTTGAAAATAGGTTTATAACTGCGGCTTTAATTATCCTGATTATATGCGTAGGGGTTTATACTTCTCCTTTTAATTGGTATTTGGGTTCTCTACCTCGCAATCCTGTTGCAGTGGATGCTATACCTGATGTTGGAGACAATCAACAAATAGTTTATACCGAATGGATGGGTAGAAGTCCAAAAGACGTACAAGAGCAAATAACCTACCCTCTAACAACTCAATTGCTTGGCATCTCGGGAGTAAAGACCATTCGCTCCTCTTCTATGTTTGGTATGTCTTTTATCTATGTTATTTTTGATGATAAGACAGATTTTTATTTTTCTCGCTCACGCATACTCGAAAAATTAAATTCCTTACCCAAAGAAACTTTGCCCGAAGGAGTACAACCTACACTTGGACCTGATGCTACTGCTTTGGGGCAAATATTTTGGTATACATTAGAAGGTAGAGACAAGAAAACAGGCAAGCCCTCGGGAGGATGGTCGCCAGAGGAACTAAGGAGCATAGAGGATTATTATGTCAAATATTCTCTTTCCTCTGCCGAAGGTGTTGCAGAGGTTGCCTCTGTGGGAGGATATCAAAAAGAATATCAAGTAGATATATCTCCTCAAAAAATGCTTGCTTACAATATAGATATTCTCCAAGTTATGCAAGCCGTCAAAAACTCCAACCTTGATATAGGAGCAGGTACCATAGAAATCAACAAAGTAGAATATCTTATAAGAGGAATAGGATATATAAAGACTTTGAAAGATTTGGAAGAGGCGGTTATAACTTCAAAAGAGGGAGTGCCTGTAAAGATAAAGGATGTTGCTACGGTTAGTTTTGGTCCTGGTGAAAACAGAGGAGGATTGGACAAGGATGGACAAGTGGTGGTGGGAGGTGTGGTTGTTGCTCGTTATGGCTCCAATCCTATGGAAGTAATCAACAATGTAAAACAGAAAATAGAAGAAGTTAGCGTTTCTTTGCCCGAAAAAACTCTAAAAAATGGAAGTGTTTCCAAGGTAACAATAGTGCCTTTTTATGATAGGACTCAACTAATAAAAGAAACAATAGGTACCTTAGAGAGTTCTTTGTTACATGAGATACTTATTTGTATTATAGTTGTTCTTGTTTTGGTTCTGAATTTCCGAGCCTCTGTTGTTATATCTTCTTTGTTGCCTTTGGCTGTGTTGATGACCTTTATTATAATGAAACTCACCAATATACAAGCCAATATTGTTGCCCTAAGTGGAATAGCCATTGCAATAGGAATTATGGTGGATGTGGGTGTTGTCTTTACAGAAAACGTTCTTAAACACTTAGATAATAACAAAATAAATCAATCTAAGCAAGACTACAAACAAGAGTTAAAGGACACGATTTTTAATGCCGTTAGTGAGGTTGGTCCAGCCATAACAACGGGTATGCTTACGACAATAATAAGTTTTTTGCCCGTTTTTGTACTTCAAGCACAGGAGGGAAAAATGTTTCGTCCTTTGGCTTTCACCAAAACATTTGCTCTTATGAGTTCCTTTGTTTTGGGTATTATAGTTTTGCCTACCCTAATTTATTGGATTTTCTCTTTGCGATTGCCTCAGAAGTTTCTTTCCTTTATAAAGAATACTCCTTTTTATCTATGGTTTTCCAAACACGATTGGTTAAGAAAACATTATAAGAAAATGGCTTTTGTTCTGCTTGTTTTCCTTTGTGTTTATTTGCTTTCTTTTAAGTGGATGCCTTTGGGACCGGATAATGGTATGCTGTTCAATATTATTTTTGTGGCTTTGTTGATAGCCTTGGTTTTATCTTTGTTGTGGTTGTTGGTTATCTACTATGAAAGAATACTTCGTTGGTGTTTAAAACATAGGTTTAAATTTTTGATTCTTCCTGTACTTACACTTGTTTTGGGAGTGTTGATTTGGTTTCATTCGGGCAAAGAGTTTATGCCTTCTTTGGACGAGGGGTCGTTTATGCTAATGCCTACTTCTATGCCTCATAGTGGAGTGGAGCAAAATATGGAATACATTAGTATAATGGACAAAAGACTCAAAAACATCCCAGAAGTAGAAAACGTGGTTGGCAAATGGGGAAGAGTAAACTCTGCCTTAGACCCTGCGCCTGTACAAATGTATGAAACAACAATAAATTATAGACCAGAATATTTGTTAGATACCTTAGGCAAAAGAGGAAGATTCAAAACCAATAGCAAAGGAGAGTTTATTCTTCGTAGTGGCAAGACCTACAACCCTAAAACCGAGTTTAGAGTATTGAGTTATGATTCTTTGATACCTTCTGCTTATGGCAAATATCTAAGACAATGGAGGAAGGAAATACGTTCTACGGATGATATTTGGAACGAAATTTCCAAAGCGGCAACTTTGCCGGGAGTAACTACTTCTGCCAAACTTCAACCTATAGCCACTCGTATGGTTATGCTTTCCACAGGAATGCGTGCTCCTATGGGCTTAAAAATATATGCTTCCAATTTAGAAGATATGGAAAAGGGAGGAAAACTTTTGGAGCAAGAATTAAAGAAAGTACCTTCCATCAATCCTTCTTCCGTTTTCTATGACCGTAGTCTTTCAAGTGCTTATTTGGAAATAAACCTTGATAGAGAAAAAATGGCAAGATATGGTATAGCAATAAATAATTTGCAAGATATTCTCTATGGAGCAATAGGCAATATGCCAATGACTACCACAGTAGAGGGAAGAGAAAGATTCAAGGTAAGAGTAAGATATCAAAGAGAATATAGGGACGATGTTGAGGCAATAGAAAATATACTTATTCCCACCAATACCCAGGCACAGATACCTTTGAAACAAGTAGCCTTTATAACCTATTCCAAAGGTGCTCAAATGATACAGAGTGAAAATACTTTTTTGGTTGGTTATGTAATATTTGATAGCAAAGATAATTTGGCAGAAATATCTGTTGTAAAACAAGCAAAAAATCATATAGACAAAGTAATAAACGAGGGCAAAATACAATTACCCAAAGGACTATCCTATAAATTTGCAGGCAATTATGAGCAAGAGCAAAGGGCAACCAATAGGCTTATGATAGTCATACCTATCTCTCTTTTGCTTATTCTCTTTATTCTTTATATGCAATTCAGAACCATAACCGCCTCTTTGATACATTTCTCGGGAGTTTTTGTTGCCTTTGCAGGAGGATTTATTCTTATTTGGTTATATGGACAAGATTGGTTTTTGAACTTCAGTATATTAGGAATAAATATGAGAGATTTGTTTTCCATAGATACAGTTAATTTGAGTGTTGCAGTGTGGGTTGGTTTTATTGCTTTGTTTGGTGTTGCAACCGATGATGGAGTTTTGATGGGAACATATATTCATCAAACCTTTGAAAAAGAAAAACCTCAAACCAAAAAAGATATACTTGAGGCTGTGGTCAAAGCGGGCAAAAAACGTGTTCGTCCTGCAGCCATGACCACTGCCACCACTCTTATTGCTCTTTTGCCCGTATTATCTTCCACTGGCAAAGGCTCCGATATAATGATTCCTATGTCCATACCTTGTTTTGGAGGTATGATGATTCAAGTTATGACAATGTTTGTTGTCCCTGTTTTACAATATTGTTGGAGGGCAAGCAAAGCAAAAAAATAAACCATAAAAAGATATGAAACATTTATTCTTAATAATATTCCTATTTGTCTCAGCCTTGTCTTATTGTCAAAATATGTTGGATAGTTACATAGATATTGCTATCAATAACTCTCCACTGATAAAAACAAAGTACAACGACCTTCTTGCAAAAAAAGAAGATATAAAAGCAAAGGTTTCTTTGGAAAATCCAGAACTTTCTGTTTCTCTTCTGCCAAAACCTATGATGAATGTAAATGGAGAACAAATCGCAAGTGTATCTATTATGCAAATGTTTCCTTGGTTTGGTACCCTTAGCAACAATAGAAAAATGTTGGAATGTGAAACACAGAGTGCATATTGGACTCTTGTAAATTCTCTAAATGATATAATCTATAATGTAAAAATACTGTATTATGATATGACCCTCCTCAATTGCCAGATAAAAACACTTGAGAATCAAAAACAAATACTTCAACAAATAAAAGAAACTCTAATTATAGATTATGCCTCCAAAGGGCAAAACTCAATACCAAATTTGAACAACATAGAGATAAAAAAAGAGGAGTTAGACTTGGAAATACTAACTTTGCAAACAACATTGAATACTAAGAAGCAACAATTCAACAATCTTTTGCATCAAAACTTACAAGATGAAATTCTCCTTTTGTATACTATAAATAATGATTAGGTGAAGGAGTTTTATATCTTTGATTCCATAATAAATAATAACCCCGAACTTAAAGCAA
>JAUNWC010000110.1 GCA_030540495.1 Bacteroidota bacterium | reverse complement strand
AAGAATATCTCTTCCTTTTAGTATTTCATACCCCAAGATTTTTGATAATTGAGAAGGACTGTTCCATTCTACTTCTTCACTATGATACCTTAACTTTATAAGAGCAACAAAGGTTTCTCTCATACCCGATTTCGTAAAAAAAGTGGATACGTATGGTTGACTTTGTTTTGAAGTAACCATCTTGTTTACCTCTTGCATATCTCTTTTATCATTATTACTAAGCCCAACAAGCAAACAAATTCTCTTTACGTGTGAATTATTAAGAGATATCTCCCCAATGCCTTCGCTATATTTTTTAAGGTTTATGTATGCTTCTAACTTTGCCTTTATGGAAGACAATTCGTTGTTAATACCTTCTAATTCTCTTAAGCCTTCCAAATTAAAGTCTACCATTGCTCTACCTCCTTTAATTTTATTCCAAAATAATCATTACTTATTGTTGTACATTGTGTTTCTTTATCTCTATGCAAAGTAAAAACCTTAGAAATAAAAGGAGCCAATTTTATAAAATCATCCTCTACTCTTATCTCCGTATCTGTACTTAGTAGTATTGTTTGACTTGCAAGGTCTGGGAAGTAATTTTCTATTATTGTTTCCCTACTTTCTTTGTCAAGTACTCCCATAACAGTGTCTATCATTACAGGTGGGTCATAATCTCCCAATTCATACAGTACTTTCAACAAGACTTGCATTACCGTTTGTTTTGCTCCGGCATTTAACTGGCTAAGATATATTTCATTTCCTTCTCTATGATACATTTTAAAGGTAATGTTGTCATTCTCATCGCTAAGTACAACCCGCTCTATTACACCCTTATATACAACAAGATTTTTGTTCAATTCCTCCAACATCCTTTGCTCAATATTCTTTTTCTTTGAATAAAGCAGGCGTTTTGATAAGTCCTTAAAATAGTTAGGCAATTTGCAAAGCATTTCATATTTTGGGTCTGGCTCAGAGGGTACTTGATAGTCATAAGTCTCTATCTGTTTCTCACATGAGGCTATTTCTTTTTCCTTTTCTTTTATTTGTTGTTTTGTTGTAGCGATGATTTGGTCATTTTTCTCATATTGTTTTATTAGAGAATAATCATCACCCGATAGTTGTTTTCTATAATTTTCAAGCCTTGTTCTTTCTCTTGGCAAATTATCTATTTCTTTATTAAGTCTTTCTTTTTCATTATTAATGAACAACCATTTACTATTACCAATACTACCAATAAGAAAAGAAAGTTTTTCCAAATCTCTATTATTCAAATAATCATAGTTGTCCTTTATTTTATTTGTTTGTTGCCCCTCGTCCAATTCTTCCACAATGGATTCTGTATCTATTCTTCCCTGTACGATATATTGTTGCGTAATAATATGCACAATTTTTTTTGTTAGTTGCTCCAATTTTTCTTTTGACAACATATCTTTATTTGCATTCTCTATTTCTTTCTTACTTTGCAAAATAAGTTCTACTTCACTTTTTATCAAATCAGCAAGTTTTGGAAAAAATATTTCTCGCTCTATATCTTTTACTATTTCTTCTACCTTAACAACATATTCTTTCTCTTCTTTTTCTACATTGCTTATTTTTGCTTCAATTTGTCTTATCTTTTCTTGTATGGCTTCGTTGTCTTGTTGTCCTTTCTTTAACTTTTCTATGAGATGTTTGTTATCGGCGGCATATTCTAAAGCATCACTCAAGGTTTTCTCTAATTTCTTTTTTTCTTCCTCTTCTGTTTCTTTTTTCTTTACTACTTGCTCATATTCTTTCTTCTGCTCTTGGTCTTCCAATCGTTTCATATTTTCCTCTTCAAGCAATATTTGGGCAGCCTTTTGCAATTGCCCATACTTGTTAAAGCCCATAACCGACTGTATATTATTTTGTATAAGCCCGCTAAGTTGCTCTTCTTTTACAAGTTCGCTTGTTTTCATTGCATCAAAAAGAAAATAATTACTTAACTCTTTTGGCAGATTTGCTTTTATTATCCTATTGATTGCAGTCTCAGCATTTTCTTTCTCTTTTGCAGAAGAATACGTGCCAAAAGAAAACGTATTGCCTCCCCATAGCAAAGTAACATTCTCGGCTATTCTTTCATTTATGTATGTGTATGTCCTTGTCAATTTATATTGACTTAAACTACCACCTGCATAACCCATAAAAGAAATTTGAAGCACTATTTTTGTATTGTTATTTATTTCCTTTATACCAGAATTTAACAACTCTCTAAAAGTCTTTTTATCCCTTATATCCAAACCATACACAGCACCGGCTATGGTATCAAACAAAGTAGTCTTTCCTCCTCCATTGGCTCCTCCTATAAGAATAATAGGTCTATCTTTCCTTACCGAAATATCCAAATCCAAATGCAAATAGGTTTTATAATTCTCTGCATATATATGTTGTATTTGCATAATAGTCTAATGTTTTTTTATAGTTTTTTCAATGCTTTCTTTATTATTTTCTTTACCCCGTCTATGTCTAAATCTCTGTCGGTCTCGTTTTTCTCTTCTTGATATGCTTTCAACATATATTCTTTTACCCAATCAAAATCCACTTTGTTTTCTATGCTAAAACTTTCTATAAGTTGCATATCTCTTGTTTTGATGCCGTAGTCCAAAAAATCTTTGTCTATATTCTTTATTGCCATAATACTTTATTGTTTTTCGTTTAATTCTTTTGGAGAGAAAACATCCCAACCTTGCAAATCCTCTGTATTTTCTATTGGAAAGTTGCTATATTTCCAAACACCCTCGCTTTTTGCATCCTCTATTATTATTCCACCCAAGAGTTTATTATCTTGTTGTTTGTTTTGCTCGTTTATATATTTTATCAAAGCGTTGTGTTTGCTTGGAGCATTCATATCGCTTTGCTTTGTCTTTGTGTCAAACAAGCAAGTTATTCCATTTCTCAAATGTATGATATAATCCACATAGAAAAGCGAAGGAACTTTGCCCACAGATTCGTAAGCAATAGAAAAGTTCTCTTTACCGCTATCTCCATTCTTATACCACCACTCTATGCTGTCTGCATTTTGCTCCAAAAACTTACTAAACCTATTCTCAGGCAAAGACTCTCTTTTTAACTTATAATAAGGCTCCATAGCGTGCAAATATGCTTTATCTTGCTCGTGCGTTTCTTCGTTGTATAGTCTTTGCTCAGGTATTTGCCAAAGGAAAGTGGTAGGTTTTATTTCTGAGGCTTCTTTCTTTTTCTCCATCTTGTTACGATACCTTTGCAATGCCTTTTCTATTATAGGAACAACCTTATATCTATTCTCGTGATAGAGCAAAGTCTTTTTGGCATTTGCGTCAAGAAAGTTAAAATACTTATTCATCATCTCCATTAAAGCACCTACAAGCACAGGAGTACTATCTTTCTTGGCAAAATCTCCTACATTCTTTCTACAAAAAAGATAAAACGCTCTATCTATCTCGTTAGAACTACGCGCCATCCTTGTTCTACTATTCACTTCAACAAGTCCAACCACTCCAGACTCTATTTCCAAATCTTTTGGCAAGGAAGCAAAAATATTGCTTACATTAAAATCAAGTTTTGAATTTAGTTTGTTTCTTGTTGTTTGATTGTCCTCGCTTAATTTATCCGACTGAACACTATAAGTTACACTCATATCCTCTGCCGAATAATTTTCCTCAAATATCTCTACTTCATTCAAGTGCCACTCATCCCTAAACGTATCACACAAAACCCTTTTAAAATCTGCCTGCAATCTATTTCTTACGGGCTTTTTGTTAATATACTCTGCTGTTAAATCTACGTTATTTATATCCTTTTTCCTATAAGCAACATATTTACTCATAAAGTCCATATCATCCTTTGCTATTACTATCATATTAGCGCTAAGATTGGTATAAACATAGCCATGATTTAAAGCATCGTCCATATAAAAGCATTGCTCAGGCATACGAAGTATTCTACCAACAGTTTGCACGGTAAAAGTTACGCTTTGCAAATCTCTAAATATCAACAAAACCGCTGCCCTTGGACAATCCCAACCTAAGGCTATCGCTTGCTTAAACAACAATACCTCTACAATGCTATCCTCTTTCTCTATATCGGTTAGGTTAGTCTTTTCGTTGCTTAGCCAAACGGCAAGTTTGCCATTGTTTGTTGTGATATTTATTTGCGGGCTTGAAAGATAAGCCTTTACATCTTCTACTATTTTTCTTTCCTCTTCGCTGTTAGTCGTATTGTTATCGTTTGGCAGTTGTATGAGTAGCAAAGGGTTTATCTTTTTGCCAAGTTTTTCGTATCTTTCTTTTAAGGAGTTTCTTTTCTTTAAAGCCTGTTTTAATAGTTGTTGATTAACCGACCTATCGCCTCCCTCGTCTTTTATATTAGGGTTGAGAACAACGTTTTTCTTTATCATCTCCTCTTTTATTACCTCGCTCCTATCTATAGTATAACGATAATCTCCCGGAGTTTCTGGTGTGGCAGATATTCTAAACTCTATTAGAGGGTTAAGCACTTGTAGGACTTTCTCGCTTTTTCTCGCATTTCTGCCGGCAAACATATGTTCCTCATCCACTATAACAACAATAGGTATCTTTGCCTCCACTTGTGTTCTATAGGCTATCTCTCTTAGGTTTCTTCTCTGCTCACTATCTCGCATTATTATAGCGTTGTCCTTATTGACACTTTCCCAATTAAGAAAAAGTATATCGCCGTGTTGCAAACTTTCTAAACTATGGTCAATATCGTCCCAACGCATAGGACGCAAACGCTTAGTAATAGAAAAGAAGTTTTTCATCTTAAGATAACTTTGCTCGTGCAGTTTGTTTGGAGCAAGCCATATATAAGCAACTTGTTGAGAAGGTAAATCAAACTTTTCTTGCACCTCTTCTGCCACTTCCGACAGAACAGAAAAAGCCACAACCGTTTTCCCTGCTCCCGTAGGTGCTTTGAATACTACTTTTTGTCTTTTCTCTTCCTTGGCAAGTCGGCGAATAATCTCTTTTCTTAATTCCAAAACCGCTTTTTGCTGATATTCTTTTAATTCAAACATCTTTTCTATTCCTCCTCCGCTTGTTTATACATATTTATTATCTCTTCCTCTTGCTCTGCTGTCAAAGGTTTTTCCTCTCCCGTCTCTATTATCTTGTCCTCTCGTTTTGGCAATATGTTTCTATAAGCATTGTATATAGCCTCAGGCAAAGCACACAAATCTACTTTCCTGCCTACCTCCTCAAAATCATCATCCCAAGCATAACTACCATTAGAAAATACATATACTTTTACCCTCTCTTTTACTTCCATTTCTTTTAGTTGCTCCACAATTCTTTCTATCCATTCCTCGTCTATTATTACAAGCATACGTCTTTCTCCTTCGGCAAAGTATCGGCATTTGTTCTCCCTTAAAGCCAAAGCACCAAAAGTCTTTTCTTCCTTATAAATATTCTCCTTTATATTCAGCATTCCACAACTAAGGGCAACCAGCGTCTTTTTGTTTCTCAATGTCCTTTCTCTTCCCACGCCTTTGCATTTATAGTAACGCAAATTATTCTTTTTCAATCCTTCCGTCCATTCACCTTTAGCGTTAGTATAACCTTGTATTACTCTTTTGTTTCTTTCGTAAGTAACTTCCTCGCAAATATTATTCTCATTATTAGTTACCAAAATACACTGCCTATTGCCTCCATCCTCATTATTTAGTTGCATAGTAGCATGCAAAGTCGTTCCACTTCCCGCAAAGAAATCTAAAACAAGGGAATTTGGCTTTGTTAATAGTTTTAATGTATCTTCGACTAAATATAAAGATTTAGGAAAATCAAATATTGTTTCTCCTAATATAGATTTTAATAGATTAGTGCCATAATGAATAGCATGATATTTAGATTCTGTCCAATGGGTTTTTATTACTTGATTTTCCCTATATTTTTCAAATACTTGAACTTTCCCTTGTACAAAATCCGCTTCTATTAAACCAAGTTCTAATCGTTCTTTAAAAGTATCTGCTT
>JAUNWC010000109.1 GCA_030540495.1 Bacteroidota bacterium | reverse complement strand
CTTATAACAACCTATGCTAACCTATGATAACTTATGATAACTTATAGGAGCCTAAAGCCTCCAACCTATTAAAATATTCCAAATCTTAGTCTTAGATAAGCATATACTATGGGTAGCGATAGCAAAAGAATATCAAATCTATCTAATATTCCGCCGTGTCCAGGGAGTATTTTTCCGGAATCTTTTACCCCTATTTGCCTTTTGAACATTGACTCTGTTAAATCGCCAAACGTCCCTACTATGCTTGTAAGTATGGCTATTATTATATAGTCATAAACCTCAATACTATTATCGCAAAGGGCTATTATTATTGCGGCTATTATCACAGAAACAAAACCGCCAATACTTCCCTCCCAAGTTTTTTTTGGTGAAATGCGTTCAAAAAGTTTATGTTTGCCAAATTTTCTCCCTACCAAATAAGCAAAAGTGTCATTGCACCAAGCGAAAATAAAAATCGCCATTAGTATCATAGGAGAAAAATCGCCCTTTATATTCACTATTAATGAAGTAAGAGCCAATGGCACAACAACATAGATTACACCCAAAAAAGTATAAGCAATATTTGTGAAAGGTTGTTTTTCTTTATGGTATAATTCGCTAATAAACGTTGCCAAACAAATAACAATCAGAATGCTATAAAATAAGGAAGATAAATTTTCTTCACAAGAAGAACATAGTATTATCATAGCATACAAAAGCACTCCCAAAATATTACCAAACAAAATATTAGGTCTGATAGTTGCTTTCCTGCTATTAATGTAGAATTCATTAAGACCTATCATTGCAACAATAAAAAAATAGGTCATACAAACTATTGGGTGAATAAATATGGCAGCAATAACACTCAAAACATAAAAAGTTCCTGTTATTGCTCTTGTTATCATATTGGACATATATCTTTGTGTATTTGTAAATAATATTTGCAAAGGTAATATTTTTTGCAAAATTTCCATACCTTTGCAAATAAAAAACAAGATAATATGCAAGGAATGATATTTGCCGCTGGTTTAGGTACAAGACTTCAACCGAAGACACTTACAACTCCAAAGGCTTTGATAGAAGTTAATGGAAGAACTCTTTTAGAAACAGTTGTAGATAGAATGATAACCTCTGGTATAAAGCAAATTACTATCAATGTTCATCACTTTGCACAAGATATAATAGACTATATAGATTCCAAAAAGTTTAATTGCAAAATACTTATTTCTGATGAAAGAGAGGAACTTTTAGATACGGGCGGAGGTTTGAAAAAGGCGTGGCAAAATGGTTTATTAGACAAAGATGAGGATATTCTTGTGCATAATGTGGATATAATTTCAAGCATAGATTTTGAAAAATTGCATACATATCATAGAACACACAAAAACCTTGTAACCCTTGAAGTAAAAGAGAGAGAGACTTCAAGGTATTTGCTATTTGACGAAAACAAAATATTGTGTGGAAGAGAGTTGGCAAATAGTCAAAAGGTATTTTCTCGCAAGTATCAAAAATTATACAAATACGCTTTCAATGGGGTTCATATAGTTAACCCACAAATCTTGGATGATATTGCATTGGAAGGAAAATTTTCCATAGTAGACGCTTATATGGACTTGTCAAAGAAATATAACATAAACTATCATTTAGAAAGAAAAGATGTTTTGTGGTATGATGTAGGCACAATCGAAAAATTGGAAACAGTGGATAAGATTCTTCGCTCATCCTCCATAAATAATTAACTCTAAAATCCGCCTCTAAGCCAGGTGTTATCTGTATGAGAAAAAGATGCATAGAAATTAATGAAAGCATCTTCGTTAAATCTATAAGTAATATCCAAATCGGCTCCTATGCTATTGTATAGACTGTTGTAAAAGACCGAACCATAGATAGTGAGTTTGTCATTAAATTGATAACTCATTCCCAATTGAGCATCCACCCCTGTTTTGTTTCTTCGTGGAGCAAGGTCTTTGCATTTTGTATCTATGTTTATCATATCCACCCCAACAAACAAAGTGGTTTTTTTGTTGATTTGTCTTGCGAAATCAAAACCATAGTTTATTGCAAAAAAATTATCTCCATAGAAATCTTTACTCCAAAAAGTAGATGTATGAAACTGCATAAAATCTCTTTTGTTGTCAAAACTACTGCTATCCTCTATTTGACAACGCACTTGCGAAAGGGCAAATATGCAAACAAATAATATAAGTATTTGTCTTTTCATTATAGTTTTATGCCATGGTTCCAATTATCAAAGAAATAAGACAAAGAAATAGAAATCATTTGCTGTCTTGGAGAAGAAATATCCTTGATGCCAAAATAGTCAAATGCGTTCTTATAGTCCAAATTTCTTGCCTTATATCTATAAGAATAGTCGTAATTATAGTCATATAAAGGAGTAAGTGAGTATTGATAAACAAACATTAGTTGAAATCTCCACCACTCTATACCAACACCCAATTGAAAACCTCCATCAAATATCCAAGTACCATCTGAGGCAAAAGTATCGTCCTTGTCTTTCCAATAATCGTTGGCTCCATGTACGGTTATATCACAACCTATCAAATTAGTACTTTCCTCTACGTCGGTAATTACAGGATTAGGACGAAACTCATGATTCAAACGAGGAGAACGTTCCTCGCCATAGTGGTCTTCAAAGTTGGTAAATCCTGCTATTCCTATGCCTGCAAACACACCTGCAGAAACAAAAAAATTAGCATTCTTTACAGGAAATTTATACATAATTTCTATTGGTATTTGCATATAGCCGGCAGTAGCATTTATCTCTAAATTTTGAGTATTTAGTTTGTATCCTTTTTGAGTAAATAGCAAGCCCGTTTGCCACCACCAATTACCCGACAAATTACCCTGAGCTGTTAGTCCAAAGTTAAATCCAAGTTTAAAAGGTTTGGTATCCGTAAGCCCAATGTACTCGCCTTGCATATTGTAGTAAGCCAAGCCGTTCCAAATATCCAAACCATCAGCCGAAGTCAAATCGCTAAGATTTAGCCCCGTACGAATACCTATACGAATTTGTTGCTTAGTATCTGCTCGTTTGATAGCATTGCGATTATATCTTTGTGCATTTGCAAAAACAAAAACACAACAAACTAAAACAAGAAATACAATATATTTTTTTCTCATATTATACTCAATTTAAGATTTGCAAATATAAAGTTTTTTTTTCTAATGCTAACTTTGTTTTCAAAAAAAATGATTTCTTCCTCCCTTTTCACTCCTCAAAACCTATGTTATAAACATATTCGTTGGAGATTATTCTTTGTGAAAATATTCATAGATTTTGTTTGCTTTAGACTTGCCTACACAATCTATAAGACTTTGCAAAGTAGCATTTTTTATTTTTTCTACAGAGGAGTATTTTAACAACAAATCCATAGCAGTTTTTTCTCCTATGCTTTCTATATCTGTTAGTTGGGTACGAAAAGTTGCCTTACTTCTCTTATCTCTATGAAAAGTAATTCCAAACCTATGCGCCTCATCTCTTATATGTTGAATAATTTGTAAGGTATGGCATCGCTTGTCCAAACAAATAGGTATGGGGTCGTCTGGTTTATAGATTTCTTCCAAACGCTTAGCCAAACCTATTACTGTTACTTTTTCATAAACTCCCGCTTTTTTCAAAGCAAGTACTGCAGAAGACAATTGTCCTTTGCCCCCATCTATTACTATAAGGTCAGGCAATTGTTTGCCTTCTTTTTCCATTCGAGAATATCTTCTATAAACTATCTCCCTCATAGAAGCAAAATCATCTGGTCCTAGCACAGTTTTTACATTAAAATGCCTATACTCTTTGTTAGAAGGCTTACCCTCCCTAAAAACCACACAACTTGCTACCGGATTGTTACCCTGTATGTTAGAATTATCAAAACATTCTATATGGTGAGGAGGTTTGTCTAATTGCAAATCCTTTTGCATTTCCAACACCACTTTGTTTTTCCATCTATCTGGGTCAAGTATTTTTTCGTTCTTTATTTTTTGATTTCTATAAAACAAAGCATTATGAAAAGCAAAATCCAAAAGTTTTTTTCTTTCTCCAAAAGAAGGAACATTTTGCAAAACATATTCTTGTGGCAAATCCAAAACCTCAGGCACTATTATTTCCTTAGCCGACCATTGCAAACGAAGCCTATTTTGAGTTATGGCAGAAGTAAAAACTTCTTTGGCAGTCATATCAAGTTTTTTCTCCACCTCCATAGAAAACGACATATTTATTTTGCCCTCAACCACACGAGTCATATTCATATATATCTTATCTTCACTGTCTATATAAGCATAAACTTCCAAATCGTGCCTAATAAAGGATATTATGGAGGTTTTGACAGTGTAGTTTTCCAAAAGAGTTATACATTCTTTGATTTTTTGAGCCTTTTCAAATTGAAGTTTCTCTGCAAAAGTTAGCATCTGGGCTTTCATTTCAGAAAGATAGGCAGAGAAATTACCTTTTATTATTTGTCGTACTCCGTTTATAATATTATGATACTCTACTCTCGTTTGCTCACCCGTACAAGGTTTGTCGCATAAGCCTATTTGCGCATTAAGACAAGGTTTAAATTTTCCTTTCTTAACACCCTCCTCTGTTAAAGCAAGCGAACAAGTGCGATAAGAGAACAAAGAGCGTATCAAATCCATTAGTTCTCTGATTATCTTGCCATTAGGATAAGGACCATAGTATTGTGAGCCGTCTTTTATAAGGTTTCTTGTGGTAAATATTCTGGGATATTCTTCGTTGGTAATACGTATCCAGGGATAGGTTTTATCGTCCTTTAACATTATGTTATACTTTGGCTTATACTTCTTTATAAGGTTGTTTTCCATAAGAAGAGCCTCTGTTTCCGAACTTACGTGTATAAATTTTATATCTGCTATTTTGCGAACTAAAACCTGTGTTTTTAGATTGTGTTTTACATCGTTACGAAAATAAGAAAGCACTCTATTCTTAAGATTTTTTGCCTTACCCACATAGATAATTTTGCCTTGTTTGTCAAAATATTGATAAACACCTGGCGTAGAGGCAAGAGTTTTTAGAATAGAAAGCAAATGCTCTTTGTGTGGATTATTCTCCAAAACCTTGTAGGAATTATCACACATAAGGCAAGATTAGTTTTTGTATTCTTTCATATTAGATTTTTTTATCAAAACTCCTATGTCCATTATACCCACAGTTTTAGCATATGTTCCAAGATTGGTTAGAGTTATGGTATAGTTACCTTTTTCGGGTAGAGAAACAAAGGCACGGCATCTTTGCTCCACGTCTATCAAATCTCCCATAGCATCTCCGCTCCATTTTGTATTATCTGCACTCTTTAGTCCTACATTATATATGCTTTCTCTAACTATTCCACTCGGATAAATTATTTTCATAAGAAATTTTACTCTCCCTTCGTTTATATAAGGAGTGTGCCTTATGGTTACATAAAAATCGTATAGGCAAGAGGTATCGCTTATTTCTATATCTTTAAAAGTTATGGTTTTATTGCCCTCCAAACGATTCCAAGTATTATTCTCAAAAGTTATTCTCTCTTGATATACCTTATCTTTTCCACAACAGATAAACAACAAAATACAACTAAATACTAACAATACATATAAAATACTTCTCTTCATAACACTAATTTTTTTTACAGAACGCAAAAATACAAAAATTATTTGATAAGATTTAATACTTTGCAGGCACAGCCTGTTTTATAGGTTAGGATAGGTTATTATAGGTTCGCATAAGTTGTAAACACTGCCTCCTTATAGGTTGTTATAGGTTAGCATGGGTTGTAATAAGTTTGCATAGGAGACGCTTAAGCGTATGACAAAAAGTAACGGCTTTTGCCCTCCTATCTTAACCTATGCCAACCTATGCTAACTTATAGGAGCCAAAGGCTCCAACTTATGCTAACCTATAAAAACCTACCAAAAAAACAAAAACCCCAGTTTTTTTTTAATTGCCAATTAAATCTCAAATTTGACAAACTTTGCTTGATTATC
>JAUNWC010000108.1 GCA_030540495.1 Bacteroidota bacterium | reverse complement strand
TAATGATATGGATGTTATACAAAGTGAGATAGCAAATGCAGGGGAGTTTCATTATGTTATACCAACATTTTATGGATATAGACCATCAGTCCTTTTGAAAGGTAATGATACAATAGATATTTTTGGCAATGTTAATGAATTGTCTCAAAGTTCTATTGTTGGTTGGGCGTGTAGTGAGAATGAGGATACAATATTGAATACAGCAAAATATGATGTAAGAAGAAATACTTCTGTTAATTATGGAATAAAACACAACCCCGATAGTGATTTTCCTTCCCTTTGCTCAGAATGGACAGGAAGCAACTCTACATCGGAATCTAATTTTAAAAATTTTGGTTTACATTCTTTGGATAATACTATTTCCAAAGAAAATATTGCCAATATAAACTTTGGTACTGAGGTTGCTGAAAATAATATTGTTCTTTCAGATGATTATTATCAGATAAATAACCTTGATACAAATACTTATTATGTTGCTTATCTTGTTTCGGAGGATGAATCTGTGGTTTATGGTTATAAAGGTTTTTTGACCAAAGGCACTACTCAAAGGACGGCTTCTGGTACATGGTCGGACAATAATTGGACGGCAGGCGAGCCAACATTTAACGATGTGGTAGAAATACCATCTAATATGGACGTAATAGTATCAGCAAATACAACGGCAATGGCAGATAGTTTGATAATTAGAGAAGGCGCTTCTTTTAAAAACAATGGGATATTAAACGTCAATAACACTAAGATAGAAAAAACATTTGTAGGATACAATAATGCCAATACAACAGGATGGTATTTGATGGGCTTGCCAATAATGCCAAGCACTGATAATCAAACCTATATAGCAGAATGTTTGGATGCAAGAGAGGATAATGACGATATAGACCTTTATTTTTGGAAAGAAGATTATACCGAAAACGATATGCAAGGTATGTGGGCAAATTATAAGGTTTATAACTCCTCTGAACCATTTTTTGAACAAACCAAAGGTTACCTTGTGGCATATTCAAACGATAAGACAAATAATTTCATTGGCAATATAAATGATGAGGATTCTTATACCCTTCTAAGCAATGCGAGTCTAAGTGGAACGAGTTCTGATTTTGGATGGCATTTGGTGGCAAATCCTTATTCGTTTTCTGTTCCTGTAAGTCAATTGACAAGAAACAATATTGCTCTTCCTAATACTCTAAACACCACAACGGGAAATTATATAACATTGACCTCAGAGAGTACTATTGCTCCTTTTGAGGGTTTCTTTGTGCAAGTTGCCAATGCGACAAATTCTTTAACAATAGATAAAAACACTGCTACCAATAATTTTCCACGACCAAAAATAGATAGTCTTAATAATAACTTACTTTCCTTTTCTATCGGGGAGATAGAAAAGGAGGATAAATTTTCTATGGCTTTTGATTCTGAGGCAAGTTTTGGTTTGGACTGGCAAACGGATAGTCATAAACTTATGGGTTATGGTGAGGTCGCGGAGATATTTGCGGTTTTTGATAATGAAAATTTTGCTATGAATATTATTCCAAGCCAAGAGGATACCCTTATAATAGATTTGCGTTGTAAAATAAAAAAACAAGGAACGTATAATATCATATTCAATAGTAGCGATATACATCCATATAACAATGTATTTCTATTTGACAGAATGAGTGGAGAAGAATTGGAAAATCTTTCTTTGACACCCGTTTATTCCTTTGAGGCAAATGAAAATATGCCTGAGGATAAATTTTTATTAAAATTCATACGCAATACTTTGAATAACGATACTCCAATATCCTCACACTTTATTAATATTTCTCAAAACAATAATAACATAACGGCTTATAGTGATGAAAATATAAATTCCCTTACTCTTTACTCTACAGAGGGCAAACAAATTCTACAAACCTCAGATAATAAAATAAGCATAAAACAAAAAGGAGTTTTCTTTCTGAACATAAGGACAAATAATAATCAGAAAACATTTAAAATTATAATCCTTTAAAAATATAAGATTATGACAAACAAGGTTGCACTAATTACAGGTATTACAGGGCAAGATGGTTCTTTTCTTGCAGAATTGCTTATAGAAAAAGGTTATCAAGTACATGGGACTCTAAGGCGTGCTTCTTCTTTTAATACTCAGAGAATAGAGCATCTTTATTTGGAGGAATGGGTAAGAGATATGAAGCATAGGCGATTAGTAAATCTTCATTATGCCGATATGACAGATTCCTCCTCTTTGATACGGATAATAAACACAATAAAACCTACAGAAATATACAACCTTGCAGCACAAAGTCATGTTAAAGTATCTTTTGAAGTGCCAGAATATACAGCCGAAACAGATGCGACAGGTGTTTTAAGGCTTTTGGAAGCCGTAAGGATTTGTGGGTTAGAGAAAACTTGTCGTATTTATCAAGCCTCCACTTCTGAGCTTTATGGCAAAGTATTAGAAACTCCCCAGACAGAGAAAACACCTTTTTATCCTCGTTCTCCATATGCTGTCGCCAAACTTTATGGATATTGGATAACACAGAATTATAGGGAAAGTTATGGTATGTATGCTGTTAATGGAATTTTATTTAACCACGAAAGCGAAAGAAGGGGAGAAAATTTTGTTACTCGTAAGATAACTTTGGCGGCTTGTCGTATAGCCCAAGGCAAGCAAGATAAACTTTATTTAGGCAATCTAAATGCTCTAAGAGATTGGGGTTATGCTAAAGACTATGTGGAATGTATGTGGCTAATGCTCCAACAAGACAAGCCTGAGGATTTTGTTATAGCAACAGGAGAACAACATAGCGTAAGAGAGTTTTGTACTTTGGCTTTCAAAGAGGTAGGCATAGAATTGCTTTGGCAAGGAGAAGGTGTGGAAGAAAAAGGTATTGATAAAAAAAGTGGAAGGGTGTTGGTAGAGGTGGATAAAAATTTCTTTCGTCCAAGCGAAGTAGAGACTCTTTTAGGTGACCCAAGTAAAGCAAAAACACTTTTAGGATGGAATCCAAGAAAAACTTCTTTCAAAGAACTTATACACATAATGGTGCAAAGCGATATGTTGTTGGTATAAGTTTTTCTATGGGTTAATGTAGATTTTTACAGAAATTATAAAAACTATTGCAAAAATAATAAACTAAATAAATAAGCGTTATTTTAGAATAAAAATAAACCAATATAAACAATGAGACAGATTATTGAATGTGTGCCTAATATAAGCGAGGGCAACAACGAAAATATTATAAATCAAGTGGTAGCCGAAATAGAAAAAGTAGAAGGCGTAAAACTTCTTGATGTAGACCCAGGAAAAACCACCAATCGTACAGTTATTACCTTTGTTGGTGAGCCAGAGCAAGTTTGCGAGAGTGCTTTTTTGGTAGTAAAAAAGGCTCAAGAACTTATTGACATGAGAGGACACCATGGCGACCACCCAAGATTTGGAGCCACTGATGTTTGTCCTCTAATTCCTGTGGCAAATATCACTATGGACGAGGTGGTTGAATATGCAAGAAAACTTGCGCAAAGAATAGCCACCGAATTGGAAATACCTGTTTATTGTTACGAAAGTGCGGCTTTCAAACCAGAGAGAAAAAATCTTGCTGTTTGTCGTCAGGGAGAGTATGAGGCTTTAAGCAATAGAATTTCTTCTGAAGACCAAGCACCTGATTTTGGACCAAAGCAATGGAGCGAAAAAGTTGCTAAAAGTGGAGCAACTGCTGTGGGAGCAAGAGATTTTCTTTTGGCTGTGAATTATAACCTTAATACTACCTCCACTCGTAGGGCCAATGCTATTGCCTTTGATGTAAGGGAAAAAGGAAGAAAGATGCGTGAGGGAGGCAAACCTACTGGCAAAGTTATTTTGGATGAAAACGGCAAAGCAAAGTGGCAACGCGGTACTCTTAAGGGAACAAAGGCTATAGGTTGGTACATAGAAGAATATGGTATAGCGCAGGTTTCTATGAATATTACTAACGCTAACGAAACTCCTTTGCATATTTGTTTTGATGAGGTGTGCGATAAGGCCGCCAAACGAGGCGTAAGAGTAACAGGAGTAGAAATCGTTGGTTTGGTACCAAAGAAAACTCTTGTGGATGCCGGCAAATATTATCTTGCTAAACAGCAAAGAAGTCTTGGAGTTGATGAAGAAACTTTGGTAAAAATAGCCGTTAAGTCTATGGGTTTAGATGATTTGAAACCTTTTGACCCTAAGGAAAAGGTTATCGAATATATGATAGAGGACAAGGCTCAAAAGAAGTTGATAGACCTTACCTGCAAAGGATTTGCTAACGAGACCTCTTCTGAAAGTCCTGCTCCGGGAGGTGGAAGTATTTCTGCGTATGTAGGTTCTCTTTCTGCTGCACTTGCTACTATGGTGGCAAACCTTTCTTCTCATAAACCGGGCTGGGACGACAGATGGAAAGAATTCTCTGATGTAGCCGAAAAAGGTCAAGCCATAAAGGACGATTTACTTCACCTTGTGGATGAGGATACCAATGCTTTCAACAAAATAATGAATGCTTTTGGTTTGCCAAAGAAAACGGACGAAGATAAGGCAAAACGTACTCAAGCCATACAAGATGCAACAAAATACGCCATAGAAGTACCTTTCAAAACTTTGCAACGTTCGTTTGATTGTTTTGAGATTTGCAAACAAATGGTAGAAACAGGCAACCCTAATTCTGTAACCGATGCTGCAGTTGGCATACTTTGTGCAAGAACGGCTTGTATAGGAGCGTTTATGAATATGAAAATAAATTGTGCTTCTTTGGAAGACAAAGCCTTTGTGAATGATATACTTGGCAAGGGACAAAAACTTGTGGATGAGGCTTGCCAAATAGAAAAAGAATATACCGCAAAGGTTATGGAAATGATAAGCAAATAAAAAATCAGTGTAAAAATATATTTGTAAAAGGGAGTGGCTTTTTTGAAAAAAGTCGCTCTCTTTTTTGTTGTGTAAAAAAGATGTTTTGAAAAAATAAAAGTAAAATTTTCCCGTTTATGCAAATAAAGAGACTAATATGGGTGAATTTAAAGTAGGAGATAAGGTAAAATTTTTAAATCGTACTGGAGGAGGAATAATCACAAAAATAGTATCTCCTTTGGTGGTTAATGTACAAGAGGATGGTTTTGATATTCCTACTCTTACCAAGGAAATAATACTTGACCATGTAGAAGACAAGTCGGGCAAAATATTTACCTCAGAATATAAGGATAATAAAGAAAATACTTCTTCTATTACAGAAGAGCAAAAAAGCGATTCTTCTAATACAAATATAGAGAAAGTATTTCTTTCTCGCAAAGGGCAACAGATAGACAAAGGAATTTATTTAGCCTTTGTGCCAAAAGACCAAGTTTGGATACTTACTCAAGGTTTTGATGTTTATCTTATCAACAATACTGAATACACTGCTATATATTCCGTTTTTCTAAAAGATGGAGTTGGTATGTTCAAGGGAGAGGATTTTGGTTCTTTGGAAAGCAAAGAAAGAGTGCATCTTGATAGCATAGAGCCTGCTCAAGCAGAAAAATGGTCGGATGGTGTTTTGCAAATGCTCTTTTATAAAGAAAAAGATGACAAGGTCTTTGCTCCCATATCTTATAATTTTAAAATCAGAACTATTAAATTTTATAAAGAGGGATGTTTTGAATTCCACGACCTTATGGGAGAAAAGGCAATGGTCTTGCCAATAACACTTTTGAAAGGGCAAAATATTTTTATGGAAAAAGATGAGCAAAAAAAACTTTTGCAAAAAATAAAAATAGAAAAACAAGATATCAAAGTAGTTGAACCAAAGAAAGAAATATCTTTTTTTGATAAGCATATAACTTCCAAAAACGAGGCTGAGGTAGATTTGCATATAGAAGAATTGACAGAGGAGGAAAGCAGGTTACAACCTTTTGAAAAACTTAATTTGCAAATGAATTATTTCAAAAAATGTTTGGAAGAGGCTATACAGCGTAACTTTGATAAAATAATATTTATACACGGGGTAGGGCAGGGTGTCTTAAAAAAGAATATAGAAGAGGAGTTAAACAAATA
>JAUNWC010000107.1 GCA_030540495.1 Bacteroidota bacterium | reverse complement strand
GAAGAATATAATGCCTATTTGTTAATAAAAAACTTCTAAAAATACTCAAATTTAGGTATTGTGGGTATAATATATAGTGTGTAATTTTGCAAAATGAAAAAATATATAAAAATATAAACTAAAATTATTAATAAAGTCTTAAAGACGATGAAAAAAATCAAAACATTAGCCATTTTATTAATGGCAATTGTAATGAACACAGGTTTGTTTGTTGCATGTAACAATGAAGAGGACGTAAAACAAATGCCTATGGAAAAAGTCAAAACACAAGAAGAAGTATTTAACAAAGACAATCCTTACGATGTGTATGGCGAGCAATTAATGAAACTATTCAGAAGCATAGGAAGAATAATTGTAGATAATGAAAAGTTGGATGAAGAAGACTATCAAAAACATGTTGATTATTTATTGAAAAATACAATTATCTCTTATCCTGTATTATCAGAAAAAGATATCATGCAGTTGGATAGCACTTATTTTTCTCAAATATTACATGAATTTACTGATAATTTATTAAATAAAGGGCTTGTTAAAGCCTCTCGTATAGCAGAAAAGAGAGTCATTGGAGATATACATGATTTAAATGAACAAAAAAAACTATCTCTGTATAATTTCTGAATTAAAGTATTGTCTATATGCTTCAACTATGAGTTATTTTGCTCCAACACAGGGAGAGCGGTTTGACAACTGTATGTATAACAAAATGTATGATATAGATAATGGTAATTGGATAGATAAAGCGGTTTTTATATTAGGATTACCTGAAAGTGCGATTGCTTTGGTTGTTTCGTGTGAGTATAATGCAGTTTTTAGACCAGATATTGTAGAATGTCAGTACAGACAACCTTATCCAGATAACGTAAAACTACAATAATTTTTTTGATTTATGACAAAAGTATCTAAACACGAGAAAATAGAAGGAATATTGTTAATAATCTTTATTATTGCAGAGATTCTTTTTTACCAATTTAAATGTAGTGATTGGATTGTAGTATTTGCAAGTTTAATGGTTATAACACTGCTTATTCTTTGGTTGAAAAATGCAAAAACATATATACAAAAAAACGATAGACGCAAATATAATATTGCTATGTTTATTTTTTCTATCTATGCAAAGAGTGCATCCTTAGTAGCCTGTTCTTTCGGATTGGCAGAATTACCTTTCAACCAAGAAATAAAACTTGTTGCCAAAGCTTCTCTTTTGATATATATTATTATTTCTTTGATAAATAGAGAGTATCGTAACAGTTTATGGGGATTTGTTTATAAGGTTTTATCCCTATAGGCTTGCAAAGTAATATTAGCAAAGCCTATAATACTATTTCTATAGAGAGGCTTTTCTAATAAATTATACATTTGTTTGTAAGACTTTATAGAGAATGATAATAAGATAGAGATAACAATATTGAAAGTAGATACACACTACGAAAACAGTACCACAAAACCTCTATCAATCTCACAAAAAGAGTAATAAAGGGTATGCTTACTTGTTTGACAAGAAAAACTTTAAAAAATACTCACATTTAGGTATTGTGGGTATAATGTAAAGTGTGTAATTTTGCAAAATGAAAAAATATATAAAATATAAATTAAATTATTAGTAAAATTTTAAAGAAAATGAAAAAAATCAAAACATTAGCCGTTTTATTAATGGCAATTGTAATGAACACAGGTTTGTGTAATGTTTTTGCAAGCAAAGGTATAGATGGAAAAGAGGATAAAAAATCTTATTTTGGTTTTGGTGTATCCACAAATGTATTTGGTTTCGGACGAGGATTTGATAATTTCAACTACTATGCCAGCGATATTGACGATAGGAACCTTAATAAAAGCAATGTTTTGGGACTAAAAACCCAAGAGGGTATTGGCTTGTTTGCAGATTATTTATATCAGAGTGATGAATGGAACGCTATTGCTGTGAGATTGAAATATAATTATAGACGTATGGATTATGTATTGCAAGGAAGTGGCGGTTGGCAAGCAAATACAACTCGTTTGCGAAACATAGAAATACCTTTTATGTATAAGCACACTTTCCACAAAGGCAATACAGCATTATTTACAGGTATTATTGGATTAGGAGTAGATTTCACCATATCCTCAGAGTTGTTGAATTTGACGGCTGCTACGGGATTGGAGTACCCTGTGCAAGACGGTGAGTTTGTTCTAACAAAAAAGAGAGATGTAAATCCTTTTTTTACTATTGGTTTTGCGATAAACAAAAAAATCAATAATCATAGAATAGAAACGTCTCTGTTATTTAATGTATATCCTTTGTTAGACAATTATAAATACGAGTTTGTAAATTCTAAATTGGGTAGAGGCGAAGACTACAACAAACATTCCACTTCCTTTGATAACCACAATATAGCAATTTCTGTTGCTTACTATTTATAAATATTATACTCCTGTATTATTAGCGTAGGTTGTTATAGAAAGACAAAGCCACAACTCATAACAACTTACGCTAATCTATAACAATACATTATAAAAATAATAAGTTATTCTTAGTATTTAATTTATTTTCACTAACTTTGCAACCTCAAATTTTTGGTGTCTCCTTTGGGAGAAGAATAGGGAATTGGGTGAAAATCCCAAACTATACCCGTAGCTGTAAGTTCTTATAAGGCTGAGGAATAATCTCTTGTAGTCATTGTTTCTTAAAAAGGAAATGAGAAGACTTTCTATCAGTTGGAACAAGTCAGAAGACCTGCCAAATATTTGACAAAAGAAATCGTAACTTTCGGGTATTAAAGAGACGGTAAAGTGATTCCAAGTGTCTTATTATGGCTGATAGGAAACAAGGAATCTGCTCTTAATGTACAAGATTTTACGATATGTTTTATTTATTTAATTAACAAAAAAAAGAAAAACGTTAAAAAGAAATGAAAAAACGTATTGTGAGTTTGATGGCTTTGTTGCTGTCTTTTGTGAGCATAAATTTGTTTGCTCAGTCCTTAACCTCCACTGCACCAAATGGAACTTTTACTGCCAATGATATAGAATATTGGGTAGGAAGTGGTGAAAACGAAGTAGGACTTATTATTTATTACAATCAGGCATCTTTAGGAGATGATTGCTTTGTTATTGGATATCGGTGTGGAAATAATGTTTCTTTACAAGATGCTTTGCAAGATATTGCTAATAACGACAGCCGATTTTCTGTGGATATTACAAGTGGTTTTCTTAACGATTTTGCTTTTGACAGAGATGGGGATGGACTTTTTGAATATTCTGTAAATAATGCTGAAGTATCTGGCTGGATGCAATTTTTTATGACAAAGACTGACTGTGAGTTTAATAGCGGTATCGGCAGTCATATGGAGGGAAATACTTGGATGAGTTTGGAAGTAGGAGGTATGAATGATTGTTTGGTTCAAAATGCAACTTATACTCCCGTGTTGGTTAGTGGAAGTACTCCCGAGGTTAATTGCGATATAACTTCCTTACCTTATACAGAAGGATTTGATACATATGGCGTTAGTGGAGGAGGAGTATATCCTTTCCCTACTTGTTGGAGCAAAATAACAAGCGGAAATATTCCAAACATATCTTCCACAAAACACAGCGGTACAGGTGGTTTGTATATGTTAGCGGCTACTAATAGTCAAGTTGCTGCTGTTTTTCCAAAACTTTCTGATAACATATCCCTAAACAATCTTTCTTTGACTTTTTGGGGAAAGGTAAATACATTGGGCAAAAGAATAGTTTTGGGAGTTATGACAGACAAAGACGATATATCTACCTTTGACACAGTTTGGGCTGAAACTCCTACCAATCAACTATGGAACGAATATACAATAAATTTCTCTCAATATCAAGGCTCGGGCAAATACATAGCCTTTATAGCAAAAGGCTCTTCGGATGCAGGTAATTTTTATTATATAGACGACATAGAATTATCCGAAACACCAACAACTTATTCCATGACAGATGAAAACATTGTTGCTTGGGTAAAGGGTGTTGAGGTTACAAGAGGAGCAAGCATTACCACAGGCAAGTACTATGATGCTATAGGTCAAGCAAACACTACCAACTTTGTTGCAATAGCAAATGGCACTGCCACAGCAACCTTTGATAGACCAATAAAAAACGCGAGCGGAGTAGATTTTGTTGTTTTTGCTAATGAAGGGGGTAATCAAGGACAGGCTTTTGTTGAGGTTTCTTCTGATGGAGAGAATTTCTTTAGATTTACCAACAAAACTTCCGTACTTCCAACAGGTCAAGGTTCAGCATACGACCTTGAAGACTTAGACGACAACTCCAATTTAGATAAAAATAATATTCGCTTGATACGTTTGCTTGATGATGGAAACGGAGGTTTCAATCTTGCAGGCATAGGCATTTATAATGCAGGAGAACAATATTTGATAGCCGATTTTGAAAATATGCTCTCTTCCTCAAATACATACGAAATAGTTACAAACTCTACTACCGGAGCAACTTACTTGGGTGAAGATGAATGGGGTATGGATATGTATTCAAAAGATTATACCAACGGAGGACTTGTCTTTAATGGTTTAAGTTTATACGATGGAGCGTTTTCTATTGGTTGGGGACCTTCCAATCTTACAACTGCCTCTGGTTTTTATGCTTCTTCTGCTGGTGCTGCCATAGAGGGAGAAGGCAATGGATATTTGCAAGGATATTTTTCTGATTATGCCGGCACAACAGAACATCTAACCGTAGTAACATCAAGCAATCAAGCCTTTTCACCAAAGGGAACATATGTTTGCCAAAGTGCAGCCTCTTATACAGATGCTCAAACCTTATCAACCAACGATGGACAAGCAGGTTGGATGAAAATAGTAGCAAAAGGATACAATCAAAATGGAGATTCCATAGCCTCCGCCTCTATCTATTTAATAAACAATGCAAGCGGAGAAGTAGGTAATATAAAGGAATGGAAATGGTTGGATATGTCTGCTTTTGGTGAGGTGGCAAAGGTAAAATTCTCTATGGAGTCTAACTATGCTAATGCTTATGGCTTACTTATTTCTGCTTATTTTTGTATGGATAACTTCGTTTATACCTTAGGAGAAGAGTTGCCAACACCTCCTGCAACTGCAACCCTTACCGAAACTGTTTGCTATGGTGAAACTTTCACTTTCAACGGACAAACCTACAACGCAACTGGTACTTATACCACAACAGTAACAGGTCAAAACGGCGATTGTGATACTAACTACACCATAAACCTAACAGTTTTGCCTCAAAATACTGCAACCCTTACCGAAACTGTTTGCTATGGTGAAACTTTCACTTTCAACGGACAAACCTACAATGCTACTGGTACTTATACCACAACAGTAACAGGACAAAACGGAGATTGCGATACTAACTACACCATAAACCTAACAGTTAGAGAGGAAAACACTCCTATAAACGAAGAGGTTACACTTTCTTCAAGCGAGTTCCCTTATACTTACCACGGCGAAACCTACACGGCTTACGGCTCTTACTCCGTAACAGAAGAGGACGAGTATGGTTGCGACCAAGTATATAACCTAACTCTTGTAGCAAACTCTGGCATAGCAGAAATAGCAGAGGGCTTAACCATAAGTCTATACCCTAACCCTACAAAGGCTAATGCAACTTTGAAAGTCAATGGCTTAAACGAGCAAGCAACCATAATCATCACCGACCAACAAGGAAGAGTAATTTCTTCTAAGGTTCTACCACAAGGTGTTGATTCTATGGAAGTAGAGACAGACAATCTTGCAAGCGGAGTTTATTACATAAGAGTACAAACTGCTAATACCATAAGAACAGAAAAACTTATCAAACAGGCTTAGCCTGTCTTATAGGGCATAGCCATTTAAGAGGTTTTCTACGGGCAAAGCCATTATAAAATACATACGCTTAGGCGTTTTATAGAACAGCCTCAGGTTGCACCCACAGGGTGATTTTATAGGGCAAAGCCCAAACGATAAACTAAATTTTAAGGGACAACTCTTTTCCAAAGAGTTGTCCCTTTTTCTTTTATAAGTTGCAGCCACAGGCTGTTTTTTTTTAATTGCCAATTAAAACTCAAATTTGACAAACTTTGCTTGATTATCAGCGACTTA
>JAUNWC010000106.1 GCA_030540495.1 Bacteroidota bacterium | reverse complement strand
TGTATAATAAAATTTATTTAGCAAAGAGAAAAAACAATTATGAATAATAAAGAAATATTTTATTGGTATGTACTAAAGACTATTTTCTCAAGGGAAACAAAGGTAAAACAACTCTTGGATGAAAGAAACATAAAGTCTTTTGTACCCATGCAATATAAGATAAGACAAAAGGAAGGAAAGAAAATAAAGGTATTGGAGCCTGCCATTAGGGATTTGGTTTTTGTATATGCACAAAAAACAGATGTAGAGCAATTTAAAAAAGAATTATTTGTCAACTATGGTTTTGATGCTTATTTTCTAACAAGAAAAAACGGACTAAAAAGAGTAATAGAAACCATACCAGAGAAACAAATGCAAGATTTTATTAACGTGGCAAGTCATGTACAAGAGGATATTGCTTATTTCTCTCCAGAGGATTTGGAGTTGCAAAAAGGAACAAAGGTAAAGGTTATAGGAGGGCTTTTTGATGGTATAGAAGGAGTATTGACAAGGGTAAAGGGTAAAAGGTGCAAACGCATAGTAATAGAAATACCCGGTCTTGCCATAGCAACCTCATATGTAGAGCCTGACTTGATACAAATAATAAAGGATTAAGGGATGAATGCAAAGGATATAGAAATAATGTCGCCTGTGGGCAGTTACGAAAGTCTTATGGCAGCCATAGAAGCGGGAGCAAACAGTGTGTATTTTGGTGTAGGGCAATTAAATATGAGAAGTGCTTCTGCCAATAATTTTACTTTGGAAGATTTGAAACAAATTTGCAAGATAGCCAAACAAAACAACATAAAAACTTATCTTACCCTAAATACTGTCATTTATGATGAAGAAATAGAATATATGCACGAGGTGGTAAATTGTGCAAAAGAAAACGGCATTTCTGCTATTATTGCCTCTGATATGGCTGTTATTTCGTATGCAAATAGCATAGATATGGAAATACATCTTTCCACCCAGTGTAATATTACTAATTATGAGGCAGTTAAATATTATTCACAATTTGCCGATGTAATAGTTACAGCCCGAGAACTTTCTTTGGACAAAGTTAAAGCCATAACCGAGCGTATAAAACAAGAAGGACTCAAAGGACACTCTGGAGAACTTCTTAGAATAGAGTGTTTTGTACATGGAGCCTTGTGTATGGCTGTTTCGGGTAAATGTTATATAAGTTTGGACAACGCCAACCGCAGTGCCAATAGAGGAGCGTGTTTACAATTTTGTCGTAGACCTTATAAGGTTACGGATATGGATGGAGGCACAGAGTTAATGGTAGATAATCAATATATAATGTCACCAAAGGATTTGAAAACATTGGATTTCATAGGTAAAATTATTGATGCTGGTGTAAGAGTGTTTAAGATAGAGGGAAGAGGACGCTCGCCTGAATACGTAAAAATAGTAACTCGTACATACAGGGAGGCTGTGGATAGTTGGTGTGAAGGAAGTTGGACAGAGGAAAAACTTGCACAGTGGAACGAAAATTTAAAACGGGTGTATAATAGAGATTTTTGGGACGGATACTATCTTGGTCAAAAAGTAGGCGAATGGTCTGGCAAGTATGGTAGCAAGGCTACTACAACTAAGATTTTTATAGGTACGGTTACCAATTATTTCAAAAATCTTGGCGTTGTTGAAATAAGAATGGAAAGCGGAGAATTAAATCTTAATGATGAAATATATATAATAGGCTCTACTACCGGAGTTTATGAAGGCAAAGCAACAGAAATAAGGGTGGATTTAAAACCAGTGAGCCGAGCCGTTAAGGGAGATTTATTATCTATGCCAACCACTTCCCTTGTTAGACGTAACGACAAACTATATTTGATAAAGCACAACGAATAAAAGATAATTTTAAAACAGCAAGAATGCATATATCAAAAAATACAGTTTCTCCGTACAGGTTATGCTTAGTTATTGGAATTATACTTGTGGGTATGGTTCTAAGGTTTTGGAATTATACCAATATTCCTTATACCCACGACGAGATATCTGCTATTTTAAGAACCAACTACAACAGTATTTCTCAACTAATACAACAAGGTGTTCTGCCAGACGGTCATCCTCTTTTAATACAGGTATTTCTTTATTTTTGGGTAAAATTATTTGGTAGTGCCGAATGGGTTGTTAAGTTGCCTTTTACTCTGTGTGGTGTAGGAGCATTGATATATGTTTTCTTGGTTTGCAAAAAATTGTTTTCTTTCTCTGCCTCTGTGGTTATATTGTCTTTTATGGCAATATTGAAACCAATGGTTATGTATAGTCAAATAGCCCGACCATATATAACAGGAGTATTCTTTGTTTGTGCAGCCTTATATTACATGGTTAAAATATTTCAATCCAATGATATAAGCAAGAAAGACGCTTTTTTCTTTGTCTTTTTTATGCTCCTTAGTGCCTTAAATCATCATATAAGTTTTCTTGCTTCTTTGATAATGGCATTTGTATTTATATGTGGTTATAAGACTGAAAACAAAACCATTCTAAGAAAATTTATAGTCTTAGTTTTTATTTCTTGTCTTTTATATCTGCCCAATATTCCTATAACTTTGGCTCAATTAAGATTACAAGGGCTTTCTTGGTTGTCAAAACCCGATATATTCTTCCTTTTCAATTTTCTAAAATATTTATTTCCTTATGCTTATTTCACCGTTCCTATTATAATATTGCTTTGCCTTTTTCTTTATAAAAAAGAATACAGACAAGAACGATTAAGAACTCGTGTTAGCGTAATTTCTATTTGTATATTCTTGTTAAATTTTATTATTCCTTATTTGTATTCCATAATTGTAAGCCCTATAATTCAATATTCTACTCTTCTTTTTTCTCTTCCTTTTTTGCTGTTTTTCTGTTTTGGTATGATAAGGGATTTGTCTATAAAAATAACTTATCTTCTTGTTTGTTTAATTCTTTGCATAGGCATTGTTTCTCTTGTTTATGAACACGACTATTATTCTCAGTACTATGAATCCATATATAAAAAAATTCCTCAAAATATGCTTTCAAGTACCAAAACTTATAAGAATATAACTCTATTGCAAAACGACAATGATAGAAAAATAAAGTTTTATGCCGACAGACTGAAAATTAATGTAAAGCACGAGGACATTGCCAAACACACAACTTCTCCTTACGAAATAGTAAATTTTATCAAAAACAACAAACAAGAATATCTTTATTTTGGAAGTTTATCGTACGAAAATGCTATCTGGGAGGCTGTTATAAGCGATTATTACCCATACGTCTCTGAGGTAAATAATTATCAACGAGGAAGTACGAAAGTTTTTGCAAAACATAAGGGAAAAGGATTTGAAAATGTGAGTGTTTCTTATAGCCGCCCTTTATTTATAAACAAAGATACTATAACCTTAGATAATAAGGAATATTCTCCTGCAGTGGATATAGATTTAAGAAAATGGAATATAGGCAAAAACGATTTCATAGATATAATGTGCGAAATAGATACAACTTCTTACAATGCTTTATTGGTTGCTGAGTGTAAAATGATGTTAAGGAAACATTGGCAAGGACAATCGCTTAACAATTTTCCTCAGCAAGAAGACAAATGGACAAAAATCTATTTGAGTATCAAGTTATCTGACTTGCCTATATATCAATTTTCACCTTTAACCCTAAAAACATATATTTGGAACAAGGAAAAAGAAAACATCAAAATAAGGAATTTTCAAGTACGACTTCGCAAAGGCAACCCTATTGTATATAATATTTAAACCTTTTTTATTCGTCTATAAAAACAAAGTCTATTTGTCGTTTGTCCAAATCTACCTTTATTAGTTGTACCCTTACCCTATCACCTAAGCGATAAGCCTTTTCATTATCTCTCCCTATTACTTGATAGTTATCCTCATCCACCATATAAAAATCGTCTTTCATATCAGATATTCTTACCATACCCTCACACTTATCTTGCATAGTTGTAACATAGACTCCCCATCTACTAATGCCAGAAACCTCAGCGTCAAATTTCTCTCCCACCTTATTTAATAGAAATTCGGCTTGCTTAAATTTTACGCTCTCTCTTTCCGCCTCTGCTGCTCGTTTTTCCATTTCGGAGCAGTGCTTACAATAGTCTTCAAACTCTGTTTTATCCACGGAACTTCCCTTTTGACCATATAAGGTTAGCAAACGATGAACCATCATATCAGGGTAACGTCTTATGGGTGAGGTAAAATGAGTATAATATTTGAAAGACAAACCATAATGCCCTATATTGTCACAAGAATATATTGCCTTACTCATTGTTCTTAAGGCTATGATAGAGAACATAGTTTCAAACTTACTACCCTTTACCTCGTTTAATACACTATTATAAGAGCGAGTTAATGTATTACGGTTTTTGTTATCTATCAAATAACCAAACTTGGATGCAAAGGTTTTAAAAGCATCTACTTTTTCATTATTTGGTTCATCGTGAATACGATAAACAAAGGTTTTTACATCCTTTTTATTCTTTACTTTGCCAACTTCTTCTGCAACCGTGCGATTAGCCAAAAGCATCCATTCCTCTACCAACCAATTGGCTTCCTTACTGATTTTTAAATGTATACCTATAGGTTTTTTGTTTTCATCAAGGTCAAAGACATACTCTGGGCTATCAAAATTTATAGCACCTTTCTTTATTCTCTCTGTGCGAAAACTTTGTGCAATATCCCAAAGAGGCAATAGATATTCAGCCATCTCGCCTTTTTTATCTTCTATCACCTTTTGAACATCTTCGTATTTAAATCTTCTATCAGAATGTATTATTGTTCTTCCTATCCAATGATTTACTATTTTTTTCTCTTTGTCTATTTCAAAGACTACACTATAACACAAAGAATCTTCTCCTTGTCTTAGTGAACAAAGTTCATTGGAAAGTCTTTCGGGCAACATAGGAATTGTTCTATCTACAAGATAAACAGATGTTGCTCTCTTATAAGCCTCTTTGTCAAGTGGGCTATTTGGTTTTACAAAAAAGGTTACGTCTGCTATATGTACTCCTACTTCGTAATTGCCATTAGGCAAAATTCTAAAAGAAAGAGCATCATCAAAATCCTTAGCGTCCTTTGGGTCTATGGTAAAAGTGGTTATTTTCCTAAAATCCTTTCTTGTTTTCTCTTCTTCTTTTATATCAAAGGTTATTTTGTTTGCTTGTTTCAACACATCTTTTGGAAATTCTATGGCAAAATCATTGTTTGCCAAAATACTTTCCATCTCCACCTCATTATCCCCCTTCTTTCCCAATACTTTTATAATTTTAGCAGAAGGCTCTTTATGATTATTTTCTGAATTTATTAGAGTTACTATAGCCTTATCGTTATTTGTATAAGGTAGATTTGGTTTCTCTATATAAAACTTGGTGTTGATATTTTCATCATCGGGAATGAAATAAGCAAAATTCTTATGTTTTTCCAATATTCCAGCAAATCGTTCCTTCCTTCTTTTCAAAATTTCTACTATCTGCCCCTGTCTGCCTCTACCTCTACGTGGCAACACATAAACCTTTACCTCATCCCCCTCCATAGCGTTTAGTGAATTACCTCTGCTTATTTTTATGCTTTCGGAATTATCCTCGGGTATTACAAAAATTTGTTTGGAGTAATTTATTTCTATTTTGCCTACAATATATATTTTGCTACGGCTTTTTTTCTTTCCTCTTTCTCTCATTTTCTCTCTAATCTTTTAGTACCTAAACGTCAAAAGAACTTTAATTAGTATTTTTTTAATACAAATATTCCGATAGATTGGTATAAGTTAGCATACTTTGTTATAGTTAGCATAGGTTATTATAATGGCAAAGTCATTAGTTTTGTTATACGCCTAAGCCTATATTATAAAAACCTATAAACCTATATTAACCTACCTCAATACCTATGCTATCTTATAGAAACTTGTATTATTTAAGTATAGATTTGTATTTTGATTTGTCGTGCAATAAGTCTATGGCTTGTTTTACCTCTTTATCATGATTGATAAAAGCCTCTACCTTGCCTTTTTGATTATAATATCTAACTACTATTTCGCCTAACAAAACTTCGCTAATTTCATCCTTGAATTTATACAAATCATTTTGCTTATC
>JAUNWC010000105.1 GCA_030540495.1 Bacteroidota bacterium | reverse complement strand
ATTAAAGAATAAGAGGAACTAATATGATGACTTCTAAGGAAATAAGAAAGACTTTTATAGATTTTTTTGCAAGTAAAGGACATACCGTTGTACCTTCTGCATCTATGGTGGTAAAAGACGACCCTACTCTTTTATTTACAAATGCAGGAATGAATCAATTCAAAGATATTTTTCTTGGCAATGTTACAAAACCTTATAAACGTGCTACTGATGCGCAGAAATGTTTGAGAGTAAGTGGCAAACATAATGATTTGGAAGAGGTTGGGCACGACACTTACCACCACACTATGTTTGAGATGTTGGGCAATTGGTCGTTTGGAGATTATTTTAAAAAAGAGGCTATTGCTTATGCCTGGGAACTATTGACAAAGGTTTATGGCATAGAGGAAAAGAATCTTTATGTAACATATTTTGGAGGAGACGACAAGGAAAATCTTCCGCCAGATACTGAGGCTTTGGAGTATTGGAAAACTTGGGTAAAAGAAGACCATATACTATCGGGCAACAAACACGATAATTTTTGGGAAATGGGAGAAACAGGTCCTTGTGGAGCATGTTCAGAAATACATATTGACCTAAGGAGCGAAGAAGAAAAAGCAAAAGTAAGCGGAGCAATGCTTGTAAATAAGGACAATCCTCTTGTTATAGAAATATGGAACCTTGTCTTTATGGAAAACAATCGTTTGGCTGATGGCTCACTTGTTCCTCTGAAGGAAAAAAACATAGACACAGGTATGGGTTTTGAGCGTTTGTGTATGGCTTTGCAAGGCAAAAAATCAAACTACGATACTGATGTTTTCCAACCTTTGATTCAACAAATAGCAAAAAACAGCAACAGCATTTATGGGCAAGATGAAAAGAAAGATATTGCTATGCGAGTGGTTGCCGACCATTTGAGAGCAGTGGCTTTTGCTATTGCTGATGGTTTGTTGCCTTCTAATGCAAAGGCTGGGTATGTTATAAGAAGAATACTAAGACGTGCTATAAGATATGGTTATACTTTTCTGTCTTTTTCCTCTCCTTTTATTTATGAGTTGGTAGATACACTTGTCGCTCAAATGGGAGAACAATATAAGGAATTAGAAAAAGGAAAGGACTTGATAAAAAAAGTTATAAGAGAAGAAGAGACTGCGTTTTTGAAAACTCTTTCCAATGGAATAGTAAAATTTGAAAAATACATAGAAGAGCATAAAGAAGGAAAGATAAGCGGAGATTTTGCCTTTGAATTGTTTGATACATATGGTTTTCCTGTGGATTTGACAGAGTTGATGGCAAAAGAGAAAAACAGAGAGGTGGATATGCCTGCCTTTGAAGAAAATCTAAAAAAACAGAAAGAAAGAAGTCGCAATGCCGCTAAGGTAGTTTCTGAGGATTGGGTGGAGGTTATACCCGATTTTACGGATGTAGAGTTTAAGGGCTATGATGTTTTAGAGCAAGAAGTTAGGATAGTAAAATATAGACAAGTTAAGACCAAGACAGATTCTTTGTATCAAATAGTATTAGACAAAACTCCATTCTATGCAGAAATGGGAGGACAGGTCGGAGATAGTGGTTGGTTGAAAGGCAAAGAAGAGAATATAACAATAATAGATACAAAAAAAGAAAATAACCTTATCATACATATTACTAAGCAATTGCCAAAGGAGGTTAATCAAGTTTTTGTTGCCCAAGTAGATGTTAAAAGAAGAGAAAACATAGAAAGAAACCATACGGCTACCCACTTGTTGCACTTTGCTTTGAGAAAAGTTGTAGGCTCTTATGTGGAGCAAAAAGGCTCTTATGTGGATGAGAAACGTTTGCGATTTGACTTCTCTTCTCCTATGAAACTAAGCACAGAGCAAATAAGGCAAACCGAAAAAATGGTTAATCAAATGATAAGGGAAGATTTGCCCGCCAACGAGGGAAGAAATGTTCCTATACAAGAGGCAAAGAAAATGGGAGCCATGGCTTTGTTTGGAGAAAAATATGGAGATAAGGTAAGGGTTATACGTTTTGGAGAAAGCGTTGAGTTGTGCGGAGGAACGCATATAAAGAGTACGGGCAGAATAGGTATGTTTAAGATAGTGGGCGAGAGTGCTGTGGCAGCAGGAATACGTAGAATAGAGGCCGTAACGGGAGAAGAATTTGAGAATTATTTGTATTTGTTGCAAGACAACTTGATAAAAATCAAATCTTTCTTTGAGTCCTCGCCAGATTTGATAAACTCCATAAAAAAGACAATAGAAGAAAATCATTCTTTAAAGAAACAGGTGGAAGACTTTGCTAAACAAACCTTGTCTGATGTGTATAGCAAGTTAAAAGAAAAGCCCGAAAAAATAAATAATATAAATTATTTTGAAACTGTTTGTCCTATAGATGCCGATGCTATGAAAGATTTGGCTTATAGGTTTAGAAGAGAGTTTAAAGAATTTTGTTTTGCAGGTGCAAATGAACACAATGGCAAAATAATGCTGACAATTATGCTATCAGACTCTTTGGTAGAAAAAGGAGCAGATGCAGGAGCAATAATAAGAGAAGCAGCAAAGCATATAAAAGGAGGCGGAGGCGGACAAAAATTCTATGCCACTGCCGGAGGCAAAGACAAAGAAGGAATTGCCCAAGCCCTACAATGTATTAAAAACAAAATCAAGGAAATCCTATAACCATAACCCATAGGCTTCACAACCACAGGATGCAACCTCAGGTTATTTTATAAAAAAGCAGAGTCAAATAAAAAGATTTTTTATTTGACTCTGCCCTTTTATTATAACTTGTGCTAACCTACAACACAACACTCATTTTCAACCTATCTTAAACTTATACTATTTTTTATTCGTTATGGTAGGGCTCGTTGTTTAGGATGGTAAATTCTCTATAAAGTTGTTCTACAAAAAAAAGCCTTACCATTTGATGAGAAAAAGTCATTTTGGAAAGGGAAATTTTGTTGCTGTATTTTGTTTTTATTTCTTGCGAAAAGCCATATGCTCCTCCCACAACAAAAACCAAAGATTTAAGAGAAAGATTCATTTTTTGTTGTAACATATTAGCAAATTCTATTGACTTATATTCCTTGCCATTTTCGTCCAAAATGATTACAAAATCATCCTTGCCTATATGTTTTTCTATCAAAATAGCCTCTTGTTTTTGCAATTGTTGTTTGGAAAGAGCGGAAGGATTTTTTACATCCGTTATAACCTCTATGCTAAAATTGGTATAATGTTTCAATCTTTTAACATATTCTTCCACTCCTTCGTTTATAAATCCTTTAAGGGTCTTGCCAACAACAAGTAATTTTATATTCATTAGAAATTGTTTTTAATCTTTCTTAAACATTTATATAAAAGAGAATACTCCTTATTTATAACAAGATAAGACACTCTTTTTGTATTATATAAGCGAAAATGATGCTCTACTCCTTTTATCATAGAACCTTCCATATCAAAGACTTTTACTCCTAAGGTGCAAGCATATTTTATAGCATTCCAAGTAAGAAAAGCCATAACATCATTTTGCAAACTATCATTTGCTATGCCTCCTATAAGATTATAACAGGTATTTTTGTCCCAAAGAATAAAAATTGCTCCGTTAATATGTTGATTATTATCTTTGGCTACAAACAACTTACCTTGATTTCTGTTGGTTGCCTCCTTGACTATATTGTTGAATATATTAAAGGAATAAGGAATGGAGGTTTTTTGTCTTATATAGGTTTGTTTCAATAAGTTGTATATCTCTTCGGTGCTATTATAGTTTTCGGAGAATGAAAGTTTTTTTTCTGCATCTCTAATGCTTTTTCTCAACGATTTATGAAAATTTTTAAAACAAAGATTTGCATCCAAATTATCTATTCTATAAGTATAACGTACTGAGGTTTGGAATTTTTGCCAATAAAAACCCATTGAAAAAAAATTCTCAGGGCTTAGAGTATATACAAAATTTGCAGGTTTTTGCTCGTCTATGAATTTTGCAAAAGCAAGTGTGGAATTATTTTCCAAAGAATATCGTTCTATATTGTTTTTGCAATATTTATAATTGATATAACATCCACAAACAGGAGTTAATAAAGGAGGAATTATGGAAAGAAAACCATAGTTTTTGTATCTAAAAAAGGGGAAAGCGGCTAAAATATTACCTTTGCTTTCATAGAGAAAAACCTCCCACTGCTCACCGCAAACAATATCCAACCACCACGACTGCAAAAAAACAGGTAAGTCTTCTTGCTCCAACAACAAATATTTCTCCTTTGAAGTCATTCTCTAAAAAAAATGCTATTCTTCTGGTATTTGAAAGAAAGAGAAATTTACTTTGCCGTAATGTCTTTGCTCTACAAAATAAGGATTCTTGGTATAAGAACGTTTTTTGGAGTGTTCCAAAACAAACCAACCACCCGGCTTAACAAAAGAAGAAAGAACCATATCTGGCACAAGGTCAAAATCTTTCATATCGTATGGAGGGTCAGCAAAGACAACGTCAAAACTCATCTTACTCCTTTTTAGATAAACAAAAGCATCCTGTCGCAGAGCAAAAAGATTATTTACGCCAAACTGCTCCTTTGTTTTGTTAATAAAAGCAATGCACTTGGGATTTACATCAACAGAGGTAACCTGTTTTATGCCACGTGATACAAATTCAAAACCTATGCCTCCCGTACCACAAAATATATCTAAGGCTACACACTGCTCAAAATCTATCTTATGTCTGAGAATATTAAACAAACTCTCCTTAGCAAAATCCGTTGTCGGTCTTACCTCTATGTTAGAAGGAGGGTTAAGTCTTCTACCTCTAAGTTCGCCTGCTACTATTCTCATATACTCCTAATTTTATTGACGAAATTAAGCAAGAATCATAAAATATTTTTGCAAATCTACATCATTAAATTCGCTTGGAATAACAATGTTTTCCCCCATATTTGCAAAGGCAACTTCGTTTAGGAATTTTTGCAAAAAAGATAATTCCTTTTCTGTATAGTTTTCGCCCGTTAGGACAACACAAACCTCTCCACTATTAACAGAAGTATGTTGTAAGATATTGAGAATAAAGTATATCATATCCTCTGGAGTAGAATAAGAAAAAGTATTTGTAAGAACAAAACTATCTCCCTTAAACAAAGCAACTTGGCAAGAATTTTCCTTCTTATATACAAGCAATGTATTTTGTTTCAAAGAGGCTATATCAAAAGCATATTCAGCCAAAACCTGAGCAGGAGAAACAAAAACAGCCTTTGGCATAAGGACCTTCAAACCGCTATGTATGTGTTGTTGAAAAGCAAAAATATTCTCTGCCTCCAATTTTGTACTTGTATTTGCTATAATGGTATCAGTAGTAGATATTTTATTGGTTTGGCTAAGATAGGTTTTGTTCTGAGAAGCATCATAGAGTTTGTAAGGCACCCAAACATCCTTGCTTGTAGGACAAACTATACGAGTATTTTGGAAGTTAAATATATGTATTCCTATGGAAGTAAAACAGGCTTTTAAATTTACTATCGTTTGAGTTATTCCGCTATTGAGGTCGGTTTCAAACTCTCCTATACACTGCAATCTAAAAGACTTATCTATTAAGGCAAAACAAAATCCACTTGCCGTAAGGCAAATGGATAGATTTGTCTCATTAGTAACTATATTAGATTCTGTTTTCCAAAAATTTACTAATTTAAACGTATTCATAGTATAAATTTAACTTCTTACTCTGTGAAACAAAGGAAACTACTCCCAGTTACCATCCGTTATTGTTTGGTCTAAGGAACCTACTTTGTAACCTGCATAACCATTTTCTCTGTCTTCCAATTCGGCTTTAAGGTTGATAACCATTTGCTCGTCCATACCCTTAGTATAGGATTCTATTGGAGCCTTTACCTCAAACACAGCCACAGGAATACCTCCCTTGTCTATAACATCAGCACCGGCAATAAACTCCTCTTTATTAGAGAAAGGAATGTATTTAAGGTCGTCTATTTTTTCCTTAGGAGTTATTAGTTTGCCTTCGTCATATAACTTGTCCAAAGGATTAACTACTGTGGTATCTCTCTTCAATATACCCTTTGCCAATGCCTCAGCCTCAGTCATATTATCAGGCACACTACCAGTTTTCTTAATCAAAAGAGCCCTTCCCTCTTTTGCAAAATCTATAAGAGAATCTATGGAAGAACAAAATCTACCATTAGTATTCTTATACT
>JAUNWC010000104.1 GCA_030540495.1 Bacteroidota bacterium | reverse complement strand
GATAAATTTTTATGTTATTTTATTGAAAAATAATTTGTCAAAAAAAATAAAATAAATAACTTTGCCCCGCTATAAATTGTTGTGTAATTAATTTTTAATTTTATTTATAAACTTTAATTTTTTTGAACGATGAAAAAATTATTATTATCAATGCTAATGGCAATTCTTTTAGCCATTAGTGGCTGGAGCCAAAATTCTGATTCCACAGAAGTTTCTGTTGGTCTTGGGAATTATAACTCCACCAATACTTATGTACCCGTACATTTGTATTACAAAAACGCAACGACTCAAACTATTTATCTTGCCTCAGAGATAGATATGGGTGGTACAATTTCTTCTATTAGTTATTATAATAGTTATTCGGGATTGAATACCGATAGGACTATTAAGGTCTATATGGCTACAACAGACATAGCACAATTTAATTCTGCAAGTGCTGCCTTGGACTCAACTGATTTTACTTTGGTATATGATGGTACTTGGAATGTTGTAGGTCAGCAATGGTCTAAAATCAACCTTACTACTCCTTTTTACTACAATGGCACAAGCAACCTTGTTATTGCCTTTGTAGATGCAACAGGAAGTTATGTTGGAAGCGGTCACTACTACCAAAGCACACAAACCACAGGCACATATAGAAGTATCTCAAAACAAAACGATAGTCAGGCTTGTGGTTTTTTTAACATATCTTCTGGAGATGCTAAAGCATATTACCCGGATATAAAAATTACTTTTAGCGATACCATAGAGGATTGGTGTCATGGCTTGACAAATATCAATGTTTCTGATACAACCTCTTCTTCTTTTACTATTTCTTGGGCAGAAAATAGCAATGCTTCTCAGTATTATTATCAAATCAAACGCTCTCAAGATTCTTGGATAGAAGACGGAGACGACTATACAAGCGATACCACAGTAGATTTTTCTGATTTACAATCCTCCACCACATACGACATTAGAGTAAAAGTGGATTGTGGTAGCAATACTTCTTTCTATTGCGAAACACAAGTTACTACTTCTTGTGCCGCTATTGACAGCGTGCCTATAACTTGGGATTTTGAAGCCGCAAACAACACCGCTGGTACAAGTTCTTATCCTCTTCCGAGTTGTTGGGAAAGAACCGGTGCCTCCACCTCTAACCCTTATTCTTATTCCTCTTCTACCAACAATACTACAGAGGGCGGAGCAAGGGTATTGTATTTTTATGGAAAAGAACGTTATGCAGTACTACCAGAAATAGATACAACTCTATTGCCAATAAATACGTTGCAACTTTCTTTCTATGCAAAACGTGGTAGTACTACTGCCAATACTTTGCAAATAGGTGTTATGACAGACCCAACGGATACCAATACATTTACACTAATTAGCACCATAGAGCCAACTACAAATATGGAATACTATGATGTGTCATTGGAAGATTTTGAGGGTTATGGTGCATATATTGCATTAAGAAGTGGGCATTTAGCAACCTCTACAACAGTATCTGTTTATTTAGACGATTTGACCCTTGGGCTTATTCCTGCTTGTTCTCGTCCAACAGATATAACTACCTCTGTTAGTACAGATGAAATATCTCTTACTTGGATATCTACAGGCAGTGATTTTGAAGTGTATTACAAAGAAAGTTCGGCAACAGATTGGAATACTGTAACAGATTTTTCCAATGGAGAAGAAGACAGCATTTGGACAGCAACTATTTCCAATCTTACTTCCAACACAAGTTATGACCTATATATAAAGGCTATTTGTGATGATGGCTCAGAACCTGCCTCTGAAGAAATAACACTTAAAACTCAATGCGAACAAATAGATATTCCTTACACTCAGAATTTTGAAAGCACTACAGTAGGTTCTCGTCCAGATTGTTGGTATTTCTTAAACAGTTATAACGGATATCCTTATGTAAACAACTCTACTTATAGAGGTCACGTATCAGCCAACGGTTTGGAATTTCACTCTCAAGGCACCTATGCTAACCCTTCGCTTGGTACTATGGCTGTTTTACCTCAGTTCTCTACAAGTATAGACCAACTTTCCATAGAATTTTGGTCAAGACCAGAAAGCAATCCTGCTAATAATGGTTATTCTTCTGGTCGTTTGGAAATAGGGTATGTAACCGACCCAACAGATGCAAGTACTTTTGTTATGGTGGATTCTATCAGCGTCTTTACTCTTGATGATAGTGCTTATCATAGATATCAAATCAACTTTGACCAAATAGACTTGGGAGATGCTTCCTATGGATATATAGCATTTAGGCATGTGCCTATGCTTACTAGTTGGTATTGGTATGTGGATGATATAACAGTGGGAGAAATACCAAGTTGTTCTATGCCTTCTCATTTGGTTTCGGATAGTGTTATGGTTTACACAGCACAACTTACCTGGACGGCAGACGAGGAATTGGTAACCATTTACTATAAACCAAGCACTGCCACATTGTACGACTCCATAGAAAGTGTTTCTATGAACGAAGACAGCATATATTTGCTTGAAAACTTATTGCCAAATACCACTTATGATTGGTATGTATCATACGTTTGTTCTTCTGACAATGAAGTATATGCTTCTGAGGTTAGTCATTTTACTACAGAATGTGTTGCATTGACAAGCGTGCCTCAAACTTGGACTTTTGAAGCCACAGATAACACTGCAGGCACTTCTTCTTACCCATTGCCTTCTTGTTGGCAGAGATTATCAGGCAATTACCCTTATTCTTATTCATACGGAGCGTATGAGGGGTCTTACGCTTTGTATTTCTATGGTACAGGCAAAGTCGGTATATTGCCATCCATAGATACAACAGAATTGCCTTTAAATACTTTGCAACTTTCTTTCTATGCAAAAAGAAGTTCTACTTACACTTCTACTTTGCAAGTAGGAGTTATGACCGACCCAACGGATACCAATACCTTTACTTTAATAGATGACTTTTCTCTTACTACCTCGTATCAACGTTATGAAATAAGCCTTGCTGCATACACAGCGGGAGGTAATTATATCGCCTTTAAAACCCTTAGCGGTTCTTATGCAAGTACATACGTGGATAGTGTAACATTGGAGGTTATTCCAACCTGTTCAAAGCCTCAGAACCTAACAATAACTGCTTCCTCTAATGGAGCAGAACTTAACTGGAGTTCAACAGGAGATGATTTTGAAATATATTATAAGCAAGCCTCTGAGACAACATATTCTTCTATAACAGATTTTTCGGCAGGCAGTGTAAGTGGCACTTGGAGTGCAAGTATTACAGATATGCTTCCTTTTGCCAACTATGATGTATTTGTAAAAGTTGCTTGTGACGATGGCGACCTTTATTCTGATACACTAACCATTGCTTTCTGTACCTTGATAGATTCCGTTCCTATGACTTGGGACTTTGAAGACTCAGGCAACAATACAGAGTCTTATCCTTTGCCTCTATGCTGGAGGAGAGTAGATGGCTCTAATTATCCTTATAGTTATAACTCTACTTCATACGCTGTTAGTGGCACAAAGGTATTGTATTTTTATGGTTATGGTGTGGATAGATATGCTGTACTTCCTGAGATAGATACAACAACATTGCCAATAAATACTTTGCAACTTTCCTTCTATGCAAAAAGAAGTGCTACTTACGCAAGTACTTTACAAATAGGCGTTATGACCGACCCAACAGATACTTCCACATTCTCAGTTGTTTCTTCTATAGATTTAGGCTCAAATCATGAGTATTATGACGTATCTTTGGCTTCTTATACAGGAACAGGCTCCTATATCTGTATGAGGGCAACCTCTGATGCTTCTTATACTTATGCATACGTAGATGATGTAAAATTGGATGTTATTCCTCAGTGTTCTCGTCCAAACAATGTAATAGCCTCTGTGACAGAAAATTCTGCTACTATTACCTGGACTTCCACAGGCTCAGATTTTGAAATCTATTATAAGACAAGCACAGATAGTGATTATACTATGATAAGTGATTTTGATTCGCAAGAAGGAGAATATAGCGCTTGGACTACAACTCTTAGCAACCTTACTTCTTCTACCAACTATGATGTATGGGTAAAAGTTATTTGTGATGACAATAGCATGGATACCTCAAATATTGTTAGGTTTGCTACTTCTTGCGTTGCAATAAGTTCTGTTCCTGTCTTGTGGAATTTTGAAGAGGAAGGAAATAGCGATGATGGTAGTTATTCTTTGCCTCTATGTTGGAGTAGAATAGGAACGGGTAACTACCCTTATTGCAATACTTCTACCTCATACGCCGTTAGTGGCACAAAGGTTTTGTATTTCTATGGAGCAAACAGATATGCAGTTTTGCCACAAGTTGATGTTGCCGAATTGCCTATGAATACTTTGCAACTTTCTTTCTATGCAAAGACTACCTCTACTACGGGTAACACTATACAAATAGGTGTTATGACCTCGCAAACAGATACTCTTACATTCTCTCCTATTTCTACTATAGAGTTGAGTTCTAACACTTTGTATTATGATGTACCTTTATCTTCTTACACCGGAACAGGCTCATATATTGCCATAAGGTCACGTGGTGGTAGTTCGGCTTATGCCTATATAGATGATATGACTTTGGATGTTATTCCTGCTTGTACTCGTCCTAATGATATTACCTCAACTCCAAGCACAGAGTCCTTAACTATTACATGGACTTCCACAGGCTCGGATTTTGAAATATATTATAAGGAGAGCGGAGAAGAAACTTATGTTACGACAACAAATTATTCTGCTGGTTCAGAAAGTAACACCTGGACAAGTACAATCAACGGTCTTAACCCTACTACTAACTATGATGTATATATAAAAGTAAATTGCAACGATGCTACGGAATTGCTTTCAAACACAGAAACCTTTGCTACTTCTTGCACTATGATAAGCACAGTTCCTAAGACTTGGGATTTTGAAACAACAGGCAATACAACCGATTCTTATCCTTTGCCTCTATGTTGGACAAGAACGGGGGTTACTTCAAATTATCCTTACAGTTACACTTCTGCTTCATACGCCGTTAGTGGCTCAAAAGTATTGTATTTCTATGGAGCAAACAAATATGCCGTTTTGCCTCAAATAGATACTATGGAATTGCCAATAAATACATTGCAACTTTCTTTCTATGCAAGAAGAGGTACCTCTGCTAATACTATACAAATAGGAGTTATGTCTTCACCAACAGATACTCTTACATTCTCGCTTATTTCTTCTTTAACACTAACAAACACTTCCACGTATTATGAAATACCTTTGGACACTTATACTGGCACAGGAGAATACATAGCCATAAGGTCTTACGGAGGTAGTTCAGTTTATGCTTATATAGACGATGTAATGTTGGATATTATACCCGCTTGTACTCGTCCTTCTGATTTAACAATAACGACTACTTCAGACCAAGCAGTTGTTACTTGGAAATCTTCGGGCGACGATTTTGAAATTCGCTATAAAAAAGAATCAGAAACTAATTATGAAATAGCAACCGATTTCTCTGCAGGAACAGAGGATAGCATTTGGACAACTACTCTTGTTGGGCTTGAACCTTCTTCTTTATATGATATTTACATTGTGGTTACCTGTGATGATGGTAGTCAAGTAAGTTCTTTTGCTGAGACATTCCGCACTCAATGTACTGGTGTAGATGTTTTCCCTTATACAGAAGATTTTTCAACTTTATCTGATAGTTATTTAGGTTGTTGGTCAAGCGAAATAGTATCTGGTTCTACTGATTGGACTATAAAAACAATTACTAACAACAAAACCGCCTATAGAAGTTATACAACAGGAACTACAAAATTGGTTTCCCCTGTATTTGATATTACTTCCTTATCCTCTCCATATATTTCTTATAATTGGGAGGCATGTAACGATGCTTCTTATTATGATTCCTTATTTGTTTATTATAGAACAAACAATACGGAAGATTGGACTCTTTTGACCTCTCATGGTCCAACACATAGTGGAAGCCTTTCTACTCTTCCTTCTCAATTTGACAGCATAGCACTTCCTAATGCAAGTGCAACATATCAAATTGCTTTTGAAGGTAGAAGTCATAATGGTTATGGAGTTTATGTGGATAATGTTGTAATAGGCGATGCGGACGACTCTCCAGTAATTCCTGTGGAGCCAACGGTGGCAACCAATGTTGCAAGTTCTGTTGCTCAAACTTCCG
>JAUNWC010000103.1 GCA_030540495.1 Bacteroidota bacterium | reverse complement strand
AGTTTATTGCTTTTAACGATTTGTTTTGCTATTTCCATAAAGGCACAAAATTATGTAACAAATGCTTTTTTTGAAGCAAGGGCAGGATTTCACAACGAAATAAATGACAACAACAAGTATAGCAAGCACTTTACCGGAGACTTTTTTAATTTTCAAATGTTTGGAAATATAACAGATAATATTTCTTATCGCATACGTCAAAGATTAAATAAGAACCCTTTTGACGAGAATAATATCTTTAATGCAACAGACTTTCTTTATTTTGATTGGAAGATAGACAACAAATGGTCGCTTTTAGTAGGTAAGCAAGAAATATTTATAGGAGGTTTTGAATACGACTATGCTCCTATAGATGTTTATTATTGGTCAGGCTTTTGCAACGAAATACCTCAAAGTTATGGCATAGGAGCCGCTCTTGGTTATTCCTTTGATAAGAGTAATATTCTTTATTTTCAAGTTATTAACTCTCCTTTTTCTTTGGGCAACAATGATAATTTGCTGTCTTATAACTTAGCATGGTTTGGTTCGGTGGCCAATTGGTGGAAAACTATTTGGTCTGCCAACTATGTAGAAGGAAAAAGAGATAATGGTTTGTTTTATGTAGCCTTAGGAAATAGGTTTGAGATAAAGGACTTCTACCTTGAAGCAGATTATACTCAAACCATAAATACCAATGAAGAGGATACCAAATTTACTTATGCCTTTGTGGGTAAATTAAATTATAATTATAGAGACAAGTTAGATGCTTTTATCAAAGGAGGTTACGACAAAGAACCTATAAACTATGTTTCTGAGGTTTCTTATCCTTTTAACTATGTTAAGAATTATACTTTCTTTGGTGGAGGTATGGAGTTTTTTCCATTGAAAAATAAGGATTTAAGATTACATTGTGTTTATTACTACAATAATATGGACAAAAAACACAACCTTGATTTTGGAGTTACTTGGAAACTAAACGTTGTGAAAAAATAATATCAATCTTATATAGATTAAGGACAAGAAATAAGAACACATAAACAAAAAAAGAAAATGGATAATAAGACAACCACAAAAAAACATTTTAATAGAAGAATAAAAGAGGCTATTATTTTCTTGCTAATAATTATAGTTGTTTTTGGTTTATTAGGTTCGCGTATGGGTATGGCAAATATGATGAATACCATAATGCGAACTGCACATGATTTATTGCTTAACACTGTTTTTTATTTGATGGGAATAACTGTTTTGACAGGTGCTTTGAGTAAGTTGTTAGCAGAGTTTGGAGTTATCAATCTGTTGGAGAAGTTGCTAAGACCTTTGATGAAACCTTTGTATAATCTTCCCGGTGTTGCAGCCTTAGGTGGAGTGATGACCTTCCTATCGGATAACCCTGCTATTATAGCGCTTTCCAAAGACAAGAACTTTTCCTCTTATTTTAAGAAATATCAACTTGTCTCGCTTACCAATTTTGGAACAGCCTTTGGAATGGGTTTTGTGGTTATTATATCCATGATAGGTTATGGACAGAATTATCTTTCGGGTGCTTTGGTGGGTTTGTGTGGAGCAGTGGTTGGTAGCATAATTTCTACTCGTTTGATGCAAAGATTCACCCTTAAGGCTTTCCCGGAAATGAATGCTCCCGTAATGACTCAAAAAGAAATAGCCCAGGAAGAACAGTTTGAGGAGGAGAAAGAACAAAAAGAAAGTATATTTATCAGAACGCTTAATGCCATGCTTGATGGAGGAAAAACGGGCGTGGAATTGGGTCTTGCTATTATTCCCGGCGTGGTTATTATTACTACTATGGTGCTTTTGATAACAAATTCTGCACCTATGGATGGTTACAATGGAGGCATAGGTCAAGGAGTTCCTATTTTGCCTTGGCTTGCTGATAAAATACATTGGGTTTTTGAATGGTTATTTGGTTTCAATCATATGGAGTTTATCGCCTTTCCTATGACGGCTTTGGGTAGTGTTGGAGCCGCACTTGGCTTGGTTTCCTCTTTTGCCAAGGAGGGTATATTGGACGGCAATGCCGTAGCGGTTTGTACTGCCATAGGTATGTGTTGGAGTGGTTATCTTTCTACTCATGCTGCTATGTTAGACTCTTTGGGTTATAGAAAACTTATATCCAAAGCCATACTTGCTCACACCATAGGAGGTTTGTTTGCGGGTATTTTTGCACATTTCTTATATTTGTTGATATCTCTTATATAAATGATTAAAGTTATTCTCTAATAAGCAAATTCTATGGAAAACACTATTTTTATTGTATTTGTTTTATATACTTTGCTTTTGTTTGGAATAACAATTTTGACTTCTCGCAAGGCAGATGCCAAATCTTTTTTTCAGGGAAATAAAAAAAGTCCTTGGTTTGTAGTAGCATACGGAATGATAGGTGCCTCACTCTCGGGAGTTACTTTTATGAGTGTTCCGGGCTGGGTAAATGATAGAATGTTTACCTATATGCTTATGGTTTTTGGCTATTTTCTTGGCTATTTGGTTATTGCCTTTGTGCTTATGCCTATGTATTACAAACTTAATTTGGTTAGTATATACACTTATTTAGACAAGCGTTTTGGTTATTTTTCCCATAAAACAGGTAGTGCTTTTTTTATACTTTCTCGTTGTTTGGGAGCAAGTCTTAGAATGTTTATTGTCATTATAGTTTTATATAACTTTGTTTTTAAGGCTTGGGGCATACCTTTTGAACTAACGGTTTTGCTTTTTCTTTTGCTAATACTTCTTTTCACTATAAAGGGTGGAGTTAAAACCATAGTTTGGACAGATACTTTGCAAACAACTTTTATGCTTTTGGCTTTGGTACTTTGTTTTATTATGATAGCACATAGTTTAGGTTATTCGTTTGGCGGTATGATAAGCCATATTTCACACAGTGAGTATTTTACCTTTATAGACACAGATTCCTCTTCTCGTAATTGTTGGTGGAAACAGATTGTTGGAGGTATGTTTATCTGCATAGCAATGACGGGCTTAGACCAAGAAATGATGCAAAAAAATCTTTCTTGCAAAAATCTTTCTGCAGCAAAGAAAAATATGATAACCTTTTCGCTTATCTTGTTTTTGGTTAATTTCTTGTTTCTTATGTTGGGAGCCGCCCTATATATTTATAAAGCCAAAAACGGCATAGAGGCAACTGGAGATGACCTTTTTGCCCAGGTTGCTATCAATCATCTATCCCCTATTGCCTCTATAATATTTATTATTGGTTTGATTTCTGCTCTTTATCCAAGTGCAGATGGAGCACTAACATCTTTGACAACCGCTTTTTGTATAGATTTTCTTAATTTTGAGAAAAGACAAGACAAAACCGAAAAACAGAAAATTCATATAAGACATTGGGTGCATATAGCCTTTGCTTTGCTTTTTACACTTGTTATAATTTTCTACTATCATAACAAAAACGAGCATCTTATAGACATTTTATATCAAATAGCAAGCATAACCTACGGCCCTTTGCTTGGCTTGTTTGCTTTTGGTTTGAGCAACAAACGAAAGGTTAATGACAAATTAGTTCCGCTTATATGTATACTTGCTCCTGCTATATGTTTTGTTCTCAATAATAATTCAAAACTATGGTTTAACTATTCTTTTGACTTTGAACTCTTGTTGTTAAATGGGTTATTAACCTATTTGGGTTTATGGTTTATAAGTAGAAAAGAAAAATTATCTCTTTGATTTTCAAAGAATAAAAAAATATTTTAAATATTTTATCATAATTTATTTGGTCAGTATAATAATTTATTATAATTTTGCACTCGCAAACAGGGGATAAGACTAATTAGCTCAGCCGGTAGAGCACATCCCTTTTAAGGATGGGGTCCTGGGTTCGAATCCCAGATTAGTCACAAAAAAGAGATAACTGTACTTCGTATGGCTATCTCTTTTTTTTCTTATACCTATAGGTAGGGATAGGTTGGCATAAGTTGGAGGCACAGCCTCCTATAAGTTAACATAGGTTGAAATAGGACATAGCCATTACTTTTTGTTATACGCTTAAGTGTCTTATAGAACAACCTACGGCTGTAACTTATGCTAACCTATAACAACCTATTCTAACCTACCCTAAAAAAAAACAAAAAAAGTTTGTTAGTTTGAAAAAATATCTATATCTTTGCAAAATGATGGTTTTTTCATATAAAAATATCATAAAAAGATGCTCATTTATTGTTGTAGAGTATATTTTACTTGTAGACTTCTTTTATAGAATAAAGCAAGCAACTCGTTGTGTATGTTATGCATCTGAGTATATCTTTTTTATTGGTAAAAATAACTTCGTACTCCTATGGGGCCGACAATAACAAAAACGTCTGTTGTTCTTTTAGATGTTTTTTAGGCTCCATTATAATCCACAATCTTTTTTATAGTATTCTATATGTAAGAAAAAATAAGAACAAGAATAAAAATAGGCATTCTTATGGCGAGTTAGCATAGTTATTTGAATGAAAATTAATCTGCTAAATATAAAATTTAAAAAGTTATGAAGTTAAAGTTAAATAAAATAAAAATAGTATTATTATGCTTATCTGCATTAGCGATAACAACTGTCGTGTTTATTGCTTGTAGTGACGAGAAAGAGGATATTAACTTATCCAACGATAAAAAAGTCCTTACGGATATACAAATTCCTGATGGTGGATTTATGTTTATCAATAAAAACTCATCTTTGAATACTTTGAGTGTATCTACGGGAACGTCTTTATCTGATTTCATTACCGAGAGAACTATAGAAAACGGAACCACTATAGACTCTAAAAATATTATCTATGAATTGGAAGATTTGGGTACAATCCGAGTTATAGAGAATAAGGAGAATAATACCTTTACTTTTATAGCATTTGATGATGAATTTCAAGTATTCAATATTCAAGATGATATAGATGGTTTTGTTTCATATAGTGTTACACACAAAGACGGAGATACGGTCTATGGCAAAGTTTATTATAATGGGCTAAACGCAGAAACATTTGCAGGAATATTAGCCTCAAATAATACTTTTGATAATCCATTTTTATCCTCTTTCAAAAAAACTGAAGCAAGTTTAGAAAGTGTAGTTGCAGTTGCTACTTTAATAGTTTCAGTCGTAAAAGTAGTTATAGATTGGTTCTCTAAATCGTGTGAAAGAAAACTACACGCAGACGAGGTTAATTGTAATAAAATGGGAAAATGCATTGAATACAAGAGTAGATGTCATTATGAATGTGTAAAATGTCCAACCTCTAATTAAGAATAGTTATGAAAAGAAGAATAATTTTAATTACATTATTTTGCTGTTTGGGAATATTAGTAAATGCGCAAATAGATAAGAACAAAGACCCTTATGATTTTACAGGGCTTAAAGACGGCATATATATTACAGAAGCCGAAACTTTCAACTTCCCTGTATTGATAGAAGTTAAGGATAATTATGTAATAGGTATTTATAGAGACAGCATTTGCGAAGAAAATAAACTAAAGGCACACGCTCGCTTTCAAGATTATACAGATTTGGGAAGGCATTTGGCTTCTCATGATTTGGAATCTATCCCACGTGGTTACAAAAGATGTGTTACATTAACAATAGCATATTTGCAAGGCAATAAGGATGTTAAATATTGGGTGGTGTTATCTGGTAAAAAGAAACATTGTTGGTATGAGAGATAATTACAACTAAGAATATTACTGTTTTTTTAAGTAGGGAGAAAAACCTCCCTACTTTTCTTTTGAAATAGTATCATTTTTACCCTAAAAAAAACTACTTCTTTTAATTCAACTCTATTATGGTTATTCCTTCTCCACCCAATTCTATTTTCTCTGCATAAAAACTTTTTACCATAGGTTGTTGTTTTAGGTAGTTTCTTATCTGAGTTTTCAAAATACCATCTCCCTTGCCATGTAGAATTTTTACGTAGTGTTCTCCTAACAATCGCGCTGTGTCCAAAAGTTGTGCAACTTTCCTTAATGCCTCTTCGGTTCTTTCTCCCCTAAGGTCTATCTGAGCAGAAAAACCCGCCCTAACTTCATTAATTCTATTCATTATAGGGTTAGAAGTATCATTCCTTTTGTTGTTTGTCTCTTGTTTTAGATAGTTTTGTTTATCTATTTTTACAACCTTATCCAATGATGTTTTTATACTTATCATACCATTGACTAACTCCACCTTATTTTTATTTATTTCTTTAACCTCCATAACTGTTTTGTCTATGACAAAAACAACATAGTCTCCTTTTTGTATAGGAGTGTTAAGTACCCTTAGATGTGAGTTTTTTTATT
>JAUNWC010000102.1 GCA_030540495.1 Bacteroidota bacterium | reverse complement strand
CTACCCTTCTCATAAATATGAGATACATAGCAAGGCAAACACCAAACCAAAGAGAGTGGTTGGTATATTTACCAATAAAAGACAAGAAGTGAAAATTACTCCTCTTTTTATTCGTAATTCTTTGAACGAATATACCCAAGAGTATAAAAATTTATGCTCGCCTTTTCTTTTATAAAAAAAGGTGCCTACTTATTTTTATTTGCAATATTTCAAAATGTTATAACGTTCATAAATTAAAAAAGAATAATGAAAAGAAAAAAAATACTTGTTGTTGCTCCTGCCTATCCTTTTAGAGGAGGCATATCTATGGAAGAGGCTTATCTCTATAAAATTATTTCTTCTATGGGTATGGATTACAAAGCAATTTCTTATACATTATTGTATCCTAAAATATTTTTTCCGGGCAAAACTCAATACGATGATTCTAAGTTTATTCCTTTTGAACACAACGACAAGATAGAAAGAATAATCTCCTCAGTCAATCCTTTTACATGGTGGAAAGCCTATAAGAAAATAAAACAGGAACAACCCGATATAGTTATTTTTCGTTGGTGGATGTTCTTTTTTGCACCGTGTATCTTTACTATTGCCTTTCTGATACGCCTAAGAATGAAACAGACGCAAGTAACCATCTTTACGGATAACTATATATCTCACGAGAATCATTGGTGGGAAAAATATCTTGTAAAATTTGCTTTTACCCGCGCACATAGTTTTATTGCAGCCTCAGAGTTTGTTGCAAATCAGATAAAAAACGATTTTCCACAAAAAACTATATGCACCACAACACTTTCTATTTACGATTGTTATAACCTAAATAGGTATGACAAACCATCCGCAAAACAAATGTTAAATATAAATACCAAAGAGGTAATAATCTTTTTTGGTTTGATACGTCCTTACAAGGGACTAATGAAGTTAATAGAGGCTTTTCCTTTGATAAAAGAGAAAAGAAAAGATATTACCCTGCTTATAGTCGGTGAATGTTATGGAGAGGTAAAAGAATACGAAGATAGAATAAGAGATTTGGGTATAGAAAAGGATGTAATATTTGTCAATAAGTTTGTTGCCAATGAGGATATAGAGCCTTATTTTGTAGCAAGTGATGTGGTTGTTCTTCCATACGAATCGGCCTCGCAGAGTGGTATAATAATGACCGCTTATGCTTTTAGAAAGCCTGTGGTGGTAACCAATGTAGGTGGCATAAAAGAACAAGTTTTGCAAAACGAGACGGGTGTGGTTATAGATAGTAATTCTAAGGAAGATATTTTGCAAGGGGTAAATACCATTTTGGATAATAGGGAGAGCATTGACTATGCCAAGAATATAGAAAACTTTGTGGATTCTTTTGGCAAACAGAAACTAAAACAATTTTTATCAACTTCCTTATAACAAAAAAAAGAGAGTGAATTGTCTTTCACTCGCTCTACTTTTTTTATAATCTTATTTTCAAAAATATAGACGTTGTATAACTTGCTATTGCTCCGTTATTCTGAGTTTGATATTGTCTTATTTCAGCGGGCAAATCCTTACTTTGCAAACCGCCACATAGGTTTGATAGGTTGTAATAAGTTAGCATAGGTTAGAGCCTTTGGCTCCCATAGGTTATGATAGGAGGACAAAGCCACAGGTATAGCCTGTTTTATTGGGCAAAGCCGTTATTTCTTGTTAGACGCTTGCGTCTCCTATATCTTAACCTATGCTAACTTATTACAACCTATCTCAACTTATAAAAGGAGGCTGTGTCTACAACTGATGCTAATCTATAACAACCTATTTCTATTAGAATTTTACTTTAAGAAATAGGCTTGCTCCATAAGCGGTTATTCCTCCTTTGTTTCCTGTTTGATAGGCTCTTAGAGAGTTAGATAATTGCTTTGTTTTAAATTCTCCTGCAATAAATTCTCCTTTTACTCCCAAGGAAACTCGCTTGATATTTACTCCAAAACCTAAGAGAAATTTACAATAAAGTCCCCAACGGTTCATAGTTTCGGTTGCTACTCCACTAAGTTTTATGTTATTAGACTGCAATAGAAGTCCGCCAGTCAAAGAAGGTTCCCAAAAGAAATGCTCGCTAATAAAATTCTTAACACCTATTGCTAAGCCTATACCTCCAAATCTCAGTTGTTCGCTAATCGCTACTGTAGTAGATTTTGCCTCTGCCATGCAAACAAAGAAATCCATTCCCCAAATATTTTCTGAGTTATCTACGCCTAACATTCCATTTATTTTTATTGCTTCAAGTGGGCTACTTCCATATTCTACCATAGATATTCCATATTTGTTAAGAAATTTTGTCATTCCACCTTCCACAGAAACAAAAAACCTATATTTGTAATCCCATCGTGTATAATCCGTCCATTGTGCTTGAGAGCAAAGGATAACAAATAAAAATGCGACCAAAAATAAAAATCTTTTCATATTAATTATTTTAGTATTCTTTCTTTTTCAAACAAAATTATAATAGGTTGAGTACTTTATTCTCAACCTATTATAATTTAAGATTTTTTTACATTATCCACAATAGAAATATTTTCTTACTGTGGCTTTCAATAACTCGGCATCTTTTTTACAATCCTCTCTTAAAGTCTTGTCGTTATAAGAGTTTAGTTTTGAGATTATTCCGTCTATCAAGGAAGGAGAAAAAACATTATACTGCTCATATTCTTTGCGTTGCTCTTCCAACAAAGAAGCACTCTCTACGCAACAAGTTGGCAATTCTCTTAGAGCCTCTCTTTTTTTCTCGTTCTCTGAGTCGTGAATATTGGTTGTTATATAGGTTTGCTCGGCTACTTGTTGCCAATCTTGCATTTCAAAACCTTTTCTTGCCGCTACTACCAAACCTGCCAACAAAAGATACACATTAGCCGAACCGTCTGGGCAACGAAATTCCACTGTCTGTTTGTTCATTAGATTTGGCATAGGAGTAGTGTTTTGTGGGTTAGCCATTTGGCACATATTATTTTTTGTTGTCCAACCAAGTGGCACTCTTACCATAGCCGAGCGGTTTCTGTCTCCCCAACATATAGTGGTAGGTGCTTCCTGGTGTGGTACCAAACGGAAATAAGAAGTAGGGTTAGCATTGCCAAAAGCAGTCAAAGAAGGAGCAAGAGTAACTATTCCGGCAATAACCTTCTTGGCAACTTCGGAAAGTTCTCCGTTATTTACATACATATTTTTGCCATCCTTAACAACCCTTGTATGTATGTGCATACCGCTACCTGCCTCGCCTGTTATGATTTTTGGAGCAAAGGTAAGGTCTAACTCATATTCCTTAGCAAGCGTCCTTAGTATCCATTTGCCTATCATCAATTGGTCGGCAGCATCTTGTACATCCACAGGCAAAAATTCTATTTCGTTCTGCTCATAGTTTTTGCCATCCATAACAAAGTTGCCCACCTCACTGTGAGCATATTTTATTATACAGCCACATTGTGCCATATAATACATTGCGCAGGTGCGAAAACTTTCGTATTTGGAGAAAGGAGTACTTTCTTGATAGCCTCTTTGTTGCTCACAATCAAAACGTTCTTCCTCTTGTCCTACTACATAGTATTCTAACTCACCCATTGCCTCAAAGTGCATACCACCTGATACCTCTTCAAATTTTTCCTCTGCTTTTTTTAGGGTATACTCCGGAGAGGAGTCCAACATATTGCCATCCTTGTCAAAATAATAGCACAAGAAACAAATAGTAGGAATTTGTTCAAATGGGTCAATAAATGCAGTGGAAAATCTTGGCACTACATATAGGTCAGAACTACTTGCTTGCATATGATGGAACAAAGAAGAACCATCAACTCTTTCGCCCAAAGAAAGAATTTGTTCAAGGTATTCCAAATTTGTAATAACAAAATTTAGAGTTTTTAGTCTTCCATCGCCGGCAGCGTAACGGAAATTGACCATTTGTATTCCGTTGTCGGTGATATATTTTATTATATCTGACATAGTAAATTCCTTAGGGCTTTTTTTCAAATAAGCCACTATGGGATTTTGATTTAATTCTATTTTAGCATTCATCGTTATTATTTACTTTTTTGTGAAATGTTTTATATAAACGTTATAACTTATGTTTTAGTATGTTTGTAGCAAAAAACGACTTTTTTTCTTTTTTTGAAAGGTCGTTTTTTTACTACTCTCTTATTCAGAAAAAAGTTTTCTACCCTCCAAATTGCATTAGATAGGTTTTTATAAAACCATCCAAACCTCCATCCAAAACATCGTTGGTATCAGAAGTTTCAAAGCCTGTTCTCAAATCCTTGACCATATGATAGGGGTGGAGAACGTAGGAACGAATCTGTGACCCCCATTCTACACGCTTTTTTCCTGCCTCTATCTCGGCAATTTTCTCTCGTTTTTTTCTTAGTTCCATTTCATAGAGTTGGCTCCTAAGCATTTGCATGGCTTTTTCTCTGTTTTGAAGTTGAGAACGAGTTTGCTGACATTCTATTATTATGTTTTCGGGTTTGTAGTGCAAACGAACGGCAGTTTCTACTTTATTGACGTTTTGCCCTCCGGGTCCTCCAGAGCGAAAAGTATCCCATTCTATATCAGCGGGGTTTATGTTTATTTCTATGTTTTCATCTACTATTGGATAGACATAAACGGAGGCAAAGGAAGTGTGTCTTTTGTTGGCTGCGTCAAAGGGCGATAGCCTTACCAAACGATGAACTCCATTTTCTCCTTTGAGATAACCATAACAATAATTGCCCGTTATTTCCAATGTTACATTTTTCAATCCTGCCACATCTCCCTCTTGCTCAGAAACTTCTTCTACTCTAAAACCACTCCTTTCTGCCCAACGAACATACATACGCATAAGCATGGCTACCCAATCGCAACTCTCCGTACCACCAGCGCCAGAGTTTATTGTGAGCATACAAGAGAGTTTATCTTCCTCGTTGCCAAGCATTTTCTTAAATTCCAAATCCTCTATTTTTTTCTCCGTTATGGCTATTTGTTCGTTTATCTCTTGCTCGCTAACTTCCTTTTGGTCAAAAAATTCTTTCAATACCTTTAGGTCCTCAAAACTATTTCTTACCTCATTATAAGAATTTACCACTTCCTTTATAGAGGACAATTCTTTTAACAAACTCTCTGCTTTTTTGCTATCTGTCCAAAAGTCTGCTTGTTCGGTAATTGCTTGTTTTTCTGCTATTTGTTTTTCCTTTAATTCTATGTCAAAGACACCTCCATAGACTTTGCACCCTAAGGTCAAAATCTTTTATCGTTTCTTCTATGGTCATTGTTTTTTATATTTTATTAGTTATTACTCTTTCTATTATTTTAGGAAAATACTCTTTTTCCAAAATATGTATTTTTTCTGCCAAACTCTCTGCATTGTCTTGCTGAGTTATTTCGCATTTTGCTTGAAAAATAATATCTCCTTTGTCGTACTCTTGATTAACAAAGTGAATAGTTATTCCGCTTTCTTGTTCTTTATTCTCTATTACAGCCTCATGTACGTTGTGTCCATACATACCCTTGCCACCATATTTAGGCAAAAGGGCAGGGTGTATATTTATTATTTTTCTTTCATACTCAGAAAGAATATTCTTTGGCACAAGCCACAAAAAACCTGCAAGAATAATATAATCAGCCTGCTTTTCTTTTAACAAATTCAATACCTTATCAGAGTTATAAAAATCCTCCCTATTGAAATAATAACACTCTAAACCAAGATTTTTTGCACGCTCTATTACATAAATATTTTTGCGATTTACCACCACACAAGCAACATTTACTTCTTTACTACCCCTAAAATATTCTGTTATCTGTTGTACATTACTTCCATTGCCAGAGGCAAATAAAACTATGTTTTTCATCTATTTAGCAATTTATTGTATCCCATAAGGCTATTGCCTCGTTTTCTTTTTCTCTCATCTGTTGTTGCTCTTCTTGGCTATGGTCCTCAAAACCCAAAAGGTGAAGTATACCGTGAATTATAACCCTAAGCAACTCTTGTTGAAAGGGAACATTAAAATCCTTTGCATTTTCTTTTACTCTATCGGTAGAAATAAAAATATCTCCATTTATTTTCTCCTTCTCCACATAGTCAAAGGTAATAATATCGGTATAAAAATCGTGTGAAAGATATTGCTTATTTACCTCCAAAATTCTTTCGTCTGAGCAAAAAATATAAGAAATTTCGCCTAATCTATAACCATATTTTTCTATTACTTGCTTTATCCAACGCTTTATTCTTAACTTGTCTTTCAACTCAAAAGAGTTTTCTATATTAAAACTTATAGCCATAAATATCTTTTTCAGAAAAATTAGATATGCA
>JAUNWC010000101.1 GCA_030540495.1 Bacteroidota bacterium | reverse complement strand
CAGGAATGCTTCTTCAGGCGGCAAAGGACTTCAATATAGATTTATCCAAAAGCTATATGGTTGGCGACAGCGAGAATGATATTGAGGCTGGAAAACTGGCTGGATGTAGGGAAAGTTTTATGGTTGCAAATGGATTATTGGAGTGTGTGGAGGAGATGAAAATATGAAAAAGATTATTGCATTGTATGGAGCGGCTAATAAAGGAAAAACAACTACTCTAAATATTCTTGTTGATTTGCTTGCTGTTGTTTCTGATTGTTACACCATAGAGAGGCATTATGATAGTAAAGCGATGTTTGTAATAAACAACAAAACTATTGGTGTATGCACATCTGGTGATAATCAGGAAGAAATAAAAAATAATATTGAATTTTTTAATAAAAATGAATGTGAAATTATTATTACCGCCACACGAACAAAGGGCGAAGGTGTAAGTGAACTTGAAAAATTTACTAAAAAACAAGGAATAGAAATCGATTGGATTATGAAAGAGAATAACCTTGAATTAAATGGACTGGTTGCAGCTGATATTTTCAGACGGATAATCAATGAAGTTTATCCTAAGTGCTAATACAAAAAATGAAAACACAGGCGTCTTCAAGCAATACAATTTCTCAAAAATCGATAAAGAAAAATACAATTTTTAATTTTTTTCTTACTTTTGCAAGTGTTTTGTTTCCTTTTATTACAACTCCATATATTTCGCGTGTATTGAATATTGAGGATATTGGAATTATAAATCAAGGTTCTGTTTTTTCAACACTTTTTATTAATCTGATTTCACTTGGAGTTACAGGTTATGGGGCAAGAGAAATTGCTCGTGTAAGAAATGATATTGAAAAACTTAACAAAGTTTTCTTTTCTGTACTTTCTCTGCATATTTTTGCATTTATTCTTGGTTCTTTTTTTTACTTTGGTTATTCAGTCGTTTTTATAACAGAAATAAAATTAAAGCAAGTCTATTTTATTTATTATTTTCTTCTTGCCATAAATCCTTTTATGATTGAATGGTTTTATACAGGTCTTGAAGAATTTAAGTATATTGCACTCCGAAGCATAGCAATAAAAACCCTGATGTTCATTCTGCTTTTTGTCTTTGTCCGTAACGAAAAAGATTTTCTGCAGTATGCAATCCTTCTGGTTTCCGCTCAAGGCGCTAACGGAATTTTCAATATCATTCATGTAAGAAAATATATTAGCTTCAGATTTTTCAAATTAGATTTAAGAACAGTTCTGTCTGGCTCGAAATATTTTTACCTTCAAACACTTGTTGCAATTTGTTACCAGAATTTAAATCAACTCTTATTAGGAAACAGTGACAAGGTTCAGCTGGCTCTGTATGTTCGGGCAACAACTTTGATAGCCGTTATCTCATCATGTGTAAATCCTATAATGAACGCAGTAAAGCCACGTCTTGAAAATATTATTGCATTGGATAAAGTCAAATATAATTTCTACATAAAAAAATGTTTTGACACTGTAATGTTTCTTTTGTTTCCTCTTTGTTTTGGTATGGCGGCATTGTCTAAAAACATTATGTTCATTTTTGGCGGCGAGCAGTTTGTCATAGGATCAGATGTTCTGAAAATTGTGTCTTTTTCAGCATTGGTTTCAAATCTGAGTGTCTTTTTTAATAACATAATAAGCACTCCAGCAGGATTTGAAAGAAACACATTGTTTGGAAATATATCTGTCGCTTTATTCTCACTTATATTGAATCCCTTATTGATAGCAAAAACTGGAGCGGCAGGAGCGGCAATAGCAATGCTTGTCTCGGAAACTTCAGGACTTTTTGTTCAAATAATTTTTATAAAGCGACAGAAACTTTTCTTAAGTTTTATTTCATGGAAAACTCTAAAATATTTTGTTTCCTCATTTGCAATGTATTTTGCAGTTTACATCTTGTCTACATTCATAGAACCAGTTTTTATTTCAATTCTTGTATGTATTTTTACTGGTGCAGTTGTCTATCTATTTGTTTATTTAATCTGTGGTTTTCTATTTAAGGATAAAAATGATTTTGTGCTAGGTTTCCTAAAAAAATATGCAGTGAGAGGTAGAAAATGAAAAAACTTTTATGCTTGCTTCCATGGACAGAATTTTGTGACGTTCATCTGGTAAAAGATGTTGGATTATTTCCTGAATATTTTGAAAAAGAATATAAGATTCCTGTTGATTTTGTGTTTTTAGACAACAGAAAGACTGGAACAAAATTGAGTGAATGGCATGGAATGAATCTTATAAAACTTCCATCAGCAGAAAATTATATTCAGGCACCATCTGTTAAAAAAAATCCTATAAAGTTTTTTAAATTCATAAAAATTTTTACAAATTTTTTAAGAAAAACTAAAGATTTCTATTCACATATAATGATGTTCCATGTTTCTTCAACAACTCTTTATCTTGTGAGATTTATAAGAAAACTGGATAAAAACATAAAGATATATGTAAAGGCAGATGCCTCTAAGTTTTCAAAAAGACAATGGTTTTATTTAAAGCAGATTTTAAAGAAAACGGACGTTCTTTCTGTTGAAAATGAATATCTACTAAGAGATATAAACAAGAAACTTCCTGAATATTCAGAAAAAGTCGAATACATTCCTAATGGTTTTGATAATATACATTTTTCGGTGGAGCTTCTTTCAGTTCCAAAAGAAAACCTTATAATTCAGACGGCAAGATTTGGAACTGCCCCAAAAAATACACAGTTGCTTTTAAAAATTCTTTCAAATGTTGATTTAAAAGACTGGAATGTGATTCTTGCAGGAACTATAGAAAAAGATTTTTACTCTTTCATTGAAAGTTTTTTTAGAGAATATCCTGAACTGAAAGATAAAATCCATTTTATAGGAAATATCTCAGATCAAAACGAGTTGTATAGGCTATATGCACGGGCAAAAGTTTTTATTCTAACTAGCAGATTTGAAAGTTTTGCCATTTCTCTTATAGAAGCTGCTTATTTTGGAGATTATATTGTTAGCACGGATGTCGGAATTGCATCCACAATAAAAAATAACTTTTGGGGTTTTGTTGCAAATGGAAATCCAATGGAACAAAAGAATGATGGGCAGATAATAACTCAAATGAGTAATGTAGTTCAAAAACTTATAGATAACCCCGAATATTGCATAGTTGATAAAACAGAGAAAGATAAAATCCGCAGAGATTTCTCTATGTCAAATATTGTAAAGAACGAGATTTTTAAAGGATTTTTTGAATGAATAATTTTGTTTCTGTAGATTTATCATCTATTTTTTTTCCTCACTTAAAAAAACTAACAGAATTCTCTTTCTTTTACATAGGTTTAATGACAGGATTATTGATTTTTAGAAGCTTTTTTAAACCTCTTGGAATGCTTTATAATCTATGCATGGCTTTTCTTGCGGCAAGATCTTTTTGGCTCTGTTTAAAAGATAAAGCGACTCTTACAATTTGGCCGTTCAGATTTAAACTTTTAGCACTTTGTCTTTCTCTTACATTTTCACTTTGTTTTTCTATAGAATTTTTTACAAGAAATTTAGTTGCCTTAACTAGTCAGTTTTTAATGTGCTTTATATTTTTGAAAATGCCTACACACAATGAAATAAAATCATTTATAAAGGGGTTCAAAATAGTTCTTGCAATAAATTATATTTTCGCAACAGTTCAGCTGATAATCATAAAACTTTATGGAATAAACATTTTCTTTTATCTAGGATTTTATTTAGGAATTTACGATTCTATAGATTTGGCTGAAGTTGAAGTTTCTAGAATTACAGGCTTGATTTGGGATCCTTATGTTCTTGGTATGTTTTGCGCTATTGGATTCTTTCTTTTTAAGAAAATTTGGACAAAGCTTTGGATTTTGGTTTTGCTATATTTTTCATATTCTAGAGCAGGCGAGATCGGTTTTGTAGCGGGATTTTGTTATTGGATTTTACCAAGACTAAAAAGAATTTTTAAGAAAGATTTTTTAGCTCTGCCGTTTGCTCTTTTACTTTGTGTTCCGTTTTTTTCTTTTTTGCCAAAAGCATTGGATGCAATGGATTTTAACAGGGGATTCAGCAGAGATAGTCAAGGATGGCGGCGTGTTGAGTATATAACAAAAGTTCCGGAAGTTTGGGCAGAAGATAACAATCCTTTTCTTGCAATATTTGGTGGAGCTCCATTTTATTCAGGCGCAAGATACCTTTTTAGTCCAGTGGACTCACTTATAAAAACAGATGTTCAAAGAAAAGCTGACGGCGATGAAGAAAAACTCTTTTATTGGACTGTAGAAACAGACTGGTTTGCAATTTTAATAGGCCGCGGAATTTTTGGTCTTTTTGTATATCTTGCTTTGTTTTTCTATATTTTCAAAATGAAAATTTCAAGGACTAACAAAGCTATTGCAATGGCTGTTTTCATTGCAGGTGTTGGATATTATTACGACTCTGCAATTTTTTCTTGTTTCATGGTTTATTTCTGTGCTTGCACAAAGAACATTGAGGAATATTTATGAACGTTTCAGTAATTATTGTAAATTACAATACAAAAGAATTTACTAAAAATTGTCTTGCTTCAATTTTTGAAAAGACAAAAAACATTGATTTTGAAGTGATTGTATCTGATAACGGAAGCACTGATGGCTCTATTGAAATGATAAAATCAGATTTTCCGCAAGTTGTTTTAATCGAAAATAATGTCAATCTTGGATTTGGAAAAGCGAACAATATAGCAGCAAAGATTGCAAAAGGAAAATATCTGCTTTTTTTGAACAGCGATACGATTTTGCTGAATAATGCAGTAAAAGAATTTTTTGATAGGGCGGTATGTGAAAAAAATAAAATTTTGGGTTGTATTCTTGTAAATGAGATAGGAACACCTGTCCATAGTTATGAACGATTTACTCCTTTTTTTAAAGCGATTTTTAGAACCGTGGTACAAACCTATCCTGTTTTGACCAAAATACATCTGTTAAAGAAAAAAGAAATAAACGATTCTAATAATAAAATTAATAATGATGATATTCAGTTTATTATTGGAGCTGATTTATTTGTTTCTGCAAATAATTTTTTTGCACTTTCAGGTTTTGATGAAAATTTCTTTATGTTTTTTGAAGATGAAGATTTGTGTAGAAGAGCAGCTATGAGAGGTATTTATTGTGATATTGTCGATACTCCAAGAATAGCTCATCTTGAATCTAAAAGTACAAAAATAAAAAGCAAAAAAATTGAGTTTTTTGAACACAGTCTTTTTATTTATTCTAGAAAGTATTACACGAAATTTTCGTATTCATTTATTCGGATTTTATTTTTTGTTTATTCAATTTTTAGGATGTTTGATTTTAGATTTTCATTGAAAGAAAGAATATCAATGCTGAAGAACATTATTTTATAAAAGAGGATAAAAGATGACTGCAAGAGCATTACGGAAAATAACCGATACGATGGCATTTTGGGCTAAGGCATTTAATAAATTAAGAATTATGCCAATTTCAGTTTTTTTATTTAAATTCAAAGATAAAATTGTCTTAAAATGGATTTATAAAAATTATTATGAATTTATAGAAAATTACAAAAAGCCAATGTCCGTTGAACAAAAAGTTAAATTTGAAAAACTTCCAATTTGGGTTTGCTGGCTTCAGGGGGAAGAAAATGCTCCTATACTTGTAAAAAAATGCATTGCAAGTATAAGGATTAATTCTAATGGGCATAAAGTAATTGTTGTAACAGAAAAAAATATTTCTGATTTTGTAGATATTCCAGAACAAATTTTTGAAAAAGTAGCAAGCGGAAGTCTTTCTAGAACTCATTTTTCTGATATTTTAAGATTTATGCTTTTATCTACTTACGGCGGAATGTGGATTGATTCTACATTTTTTATAACCAAAAAACTTCCTGAATCTTATTTTGAATATAATTTATTTTCTGCTGCAAAACAACCGGAACCAAAAGATAGAAAAAATGTATGTATTTCAAGATGCCGATGGACTAGTTCATTTTTGGGAGCAAATAGAAATAATCATCTGCTGTTTTGTTTTTTACGGGACATTTTACTTGAATATGAAAAAAATAATTCTGTTTTTATAGATTACCTTTTAATCGATTATTTTATCTATATTGCATACACAGAATTTAAAGAAGTAAGAAATGATATAGATTCCATTCCTGTCAATAATATTGATTTTGGTTGGCTTTTTCATTCTATGAACAAAAAAATCGATACAAATGAAGTAAAAAAAATGCTTTTTGGTGAAACATTGGCATTCAAACTTTCATACAAAATAAAATGGAGAAAACAAGCAAGGGGAAAAATTACATATTTTGGAAAATTTATAG
>JAUNWC010000100.1 GCA_030540495.1 Bacteroidota bacterium | reverse complement strand
AGCCTCCAACCTATGCAAACCTATAACAACCTATCCTAACCTACGAAAAAAAAGAGGCTTTTAAGCCTCCAAATCTTTGCCTATGTCTTTTCGGTAATACATTTTATCAAAATGAATTTTCTCTATTTCTGAGTAACACTTGTTTAAAGCCTCTTGCATATTGTTGCCCAAACAAGTAACAGCAAGCACTCTGCCTCCTGAGGTTACTATCTTTTTGTTTTCAGAGTATTTTGTTCCTGCATGGTAAATTATGGTAGAGTTATCTACTTTGTCTAAGCCAAAGATTTCTTTGCCTTTCTCATAGTCCAAAGGATAACCTCCCGAGCATAACATAACGGTAGTTGCTGTTTGAGAATTGATTTCAAGTAAGTATTTGTCCAATTCTCCTTTGCCAACCATTAGGAAAGCCTCCACTATATCGCTATCCCATCTTGCAAAAACGCTCTCGCTCTCCGGGTCGCCCATCCTTACATTATATTCTATTACGTATGGCTCGCCCTCTACATTCATTAGCCCAAAGAATATAAATCCCTTATAATCTATTCCCTCTTCTTGCAATCCTTGAATTGTTGGCTTTATTATTCTTTGCTCCACTTTGCTAAGGAAACTCTCGTTGCAGAAAGGCACGGGGGAAACACTTCCCATTCCTCCGGTATTTAGCCCGGTATCGTTCTGCCCTACTTTCTTATAGTCCTTGGCCTCGGGTAATATTACATAGTGTTTGCCGTCTGTAAGAACAAAAACACTGCACTCCACTCCGCTAAGAAATTCCTCTATAACCACTTTATTGGAGGCTTTGCCAAACTTAGCGTCCAAAAGCATAGCGTCCAACTCCTTTTCCGCTTCTGATAGATTTGGAAGTATTACCACGCCTTTGCCCGCTGCCAAACCATCTGCCTTTAAAACATATGGAGCGTTAAGCGTGGAAAGAAAACTTTTTGCTTCCTTTATGGTAGAAGAAGAAAAGGTTTGATACCTTGCGGTAGGAATATTGTATTTGAACATAAAGTTTTTGGCAAAATCTTTGCTACCCTCCAACTGAGCGCCTTGCTTGTTGGCTCCTATTACTATGGTTCTATGATTGTTTTGATTGATATAATCGGTAATACCCTCCACCAAAGGTTGCTCTGGTCCTACTACAAGAATATCAATACTCTCCTTTTCACAAAAAGAGGATATCTGCTCAAAACCCTCCAAATCAACATTCTCTCCCCAAGCCTCAGTAGAAGGATTACCCGGAGAAATATATAGTTTTTCTGTTTGTTTGCTTTTGTGTATAACTCTTGCCAATGCGGATTCTCTTCCGCCATTACCTAATAATAAGATTTTCATAATATAATAGTATTTCACTCTTGTCTTCTTGGAAAGAAAAGCATTTGTTAAAAAAATTTAATGTGTTTGTGTGTAAATATTTCTTAAACTATCTGCCATAGACTTGCTTTTATTGGCTTGCTCTGTTTTGTTCTGCATAGCATAGATTTTGGACATCATACTATAAGCCTCAAAATAACTACTATCTGCCATTACTGTCTTTTCAAAACAATCCAAAGCCATATCATAGTCCTCTTTATATACATAGTTTATATAACCCGTTGCATATATAGCGTTGGCATAGTTAGGCTTTATTTGCAATATCTTTTGATACAAATCCAAAGCCTTTTGTATTGCGTTATGGTCTTGATAGAACTGCCCTAAATTATACATAGCATCAACATTTTTGGGGTTAATGTTTATAGTACTTTGATAATACTCTATTGCTATAGGGTCGTCCTTTGAAGCAAAGATATTGGCTAATTCCTCAAACACCTGTTCATAATCAGATTTGTATTCTATAGCCTTACGATAATCTTTGATTGCGTTAAGAGTATCGCCTATTTCTTTGTATATCATACCTCTTTGAAAATAAGCCTCTGCGTTTATCTTGTCCAACTCCAAGACTTTGTCAATATTTTCTCTTGCCCTATTGTAGTCTCTCAAAAGAAAACTCAACTCCGCTATCTTTGCGTAAGCCTCCACATTGTTTTTGTCGTACTTTGTTGCTTGATTAAGAGCATCAAAAGCCAAAGTAGATTCTCCTCTTGCAAAGTAGGTGTCTGCTGCAAGAATATAATATTTTGGCTCTTTTTTGTCTAACTTTATAGCCTTTTGAATATCAAAAAGAGCGTCTTTGGTATTCTCTACTTGGTAGTATAGTTTTGCCCTTTGATAATACAACTCGGCATCAGAAGGGTTTTTCTTTATATTTGCGTCCAACAAAGCCATCTTTTCCTCAAAAGAAAGTTTGTCAAAATCTTTGCTACCTTCCTTTTTGCCACAGGCTAAGGCAAGCAAAACAATCAAAAATATACTAACGCTTAGGGTAATTATTCTCTGCATGGTTGTCTTATAAAAAATTTTGTCGGGGTGATGAGATTCGAACTCACGACCTCTTACTCCCGAAGCAAGCGCGCTACCGGTCTGCGCTACACCCCGAACTCTTGTTACTTATCTTTTTCTTTCAATTTTATTTTCAAATTATCTGTACGTATTTTCTCCAATTTGGTCTCTACTTTCTTTATTTGTTTTTCCAAATTATCCAACTCTTTCTTTGTTTTCTTTTCTTTTTTAGCATCGTTTGACTCTGTGGCAATGGTCAATTCTTCTTGCAAAGTTTCTTTCCTTTGCAAAAGATTCTCCCTTTGCTCAATTAGTTTGATTTCTTTGGAGGAATGTTTCTCTAACTTTTTGTGATTATCTGCAGTGTTTATGGTCAATAAATCTTGCCCATATTCTTTTACTTTGGTCTCTATGCTTGTGGTATCGGTATATTTTTTCCAGTCTTTGTTTTGATACTCTTCTTGTTTTTCTATCATATTTTCGGTTTTCTCGGCAGAAACTATCTTAAAAGAATTTACCACTTTCTTTAATTCTTTTCTTGCCTCAGGAGTATCCTCACCATAGAACTCTATGCTATAAGTATAACCCTCAAAGACAAAAGCATATATACCTCCCTTGCTAACATCGTTAAGATAAGTGTTAGTATAGGAAAGTTGCTTGCCTTTGTGTTTTTGAAAAACAATAGGGAGAAGTTCATCTATTTGCATATAATCAAAATTCTTTTGCATAGAACGCTCGGAGGCTATATCGTTTAATCTTGTGTCCAAAGCCATAACCTTTCTTTTGCAAACAACTTCTACAAAAGCGATATTGTTATCCTTGGTACAGTTAAGAATAAAGTCTCCATTCTTTTCAAGAGTTTTTTGCACCGTCCAACCCTCAGAAACGCTCAAACTAACGTTTTGCAAAACCACCAAACGCTCAGTATTCTTTGCACAAAGGCTCAAAGAACACATTATAAAACATAAAAATATAATAAAAATACGTATTACTCTCATGATATTCTATACTTCTTAGCAGTTGCAAAGATAGTATTTTTATATGGTTTGACAAGGTTTTTTTATGTTTTTTATTCAAAACGCTTTTCAAAACAACAGGGCAATTTATCTAATATTCTACAAAAACATTGTACCTTTGCACAAACATTTTTTTAGAGTATTATGAGTTTTTTGAGTATAGTTTGGAATGTATCCCCAGTTATTTTTAACTTAGGTGGCGTGGAAATAAGATGGTATGGTATTTTGTTTGCCTTTGCTTTTATTATTTGTTATCTGCTTCTTAGAAAAGTATTTAGAAAGGAGGGAGTAGATGTTTTTTATTTGGACAAACTTACCATGTATTGTTTTGTTGCTGTGCTTGTAGGAGCAAGATTGGGGCATTGTCTTTTCTATGATTTTGATTATTATTCCCATCATATAGTGGAAATGTTACTACCCATACACAAGACGGCTGAGGGCTGGAGGTTTTCCGGATATCAGGGCTTGGCTTCACACGGAGGAGCAATAGGAATTATAATTGCTCTTTTGCTTTATAGTAGGAATACAAAAATACCTTTTATGTGGGTTGTGGAGCGATTGGTTATTGCTATATGTTTTGGAGGAGCAAGCATTAGATTGGGCAACCTTATGAACTCCGAAATATATGGTTTGCCAACTTCTTTGCCTTGGGGCTTTATCTTTGTTAGAGACCATCAAAACATTGCCTGCCACCCTACCCAACTCTATGAGGCTTTGTCTTATATAGCCATAGGGATTGTTCTATTTGTTTTATTGACAAAAAAGAAAACTCATCAAGGTATGATTTTTGGAATTTTTCTTGTAGCCTTGTTTGGAGCAAGATTTTTGTTGGAATTTCTAAAAAACAATCAAGAATCTTGGGAAAACGCTTTGCCAATAGATATGGGGCAAATACTTTCCTTGCCTTTTATTGTGGCAGGAGTGGTGCTAATAGTACTTGCAAGGAAAAAAGACTTAGGAAAAACTTTGGATATTAAATTATTAACAACAAAAAAAGAAAAAAAATAGTATGAGTAAGAATTTGATTTTGATTCGTCACGGACAAAGCGAGTGGAATAAGTTAAATCTTTTTACAGGATGGAAAGACGTAGATTTGTCAGAGAAAGGAATGCAAGAAGCCGCTCAGGCAGGCAAATCTCTTTTGGAATATAAGATAGAGCCAGAGATTTGCTTTACTTCTTATTTGAAAAGAGCGATAAAAACATTGAACATTGTCCTTGATACTATGGATTTGGATTATTTGCCAGTGTATAAAACTTGGAGATTGAACGAAAAGCACTATGGACAATTGCAAGGGCTAAACAAACAAGAAACAGCAGAAAAATACGGAGACGAACAAGTATTGAAATGGAGAAGAGTTTTTGATTGTCAGCCACCGGCTTTGGACGAAAAAGACGAAAGAAACCCAAGGAACGAAAAACGATACAAAGGTATAGACCCTAAGGATTTGCCTGCAACAGAGTCTTTGAAAGATTGTATTGCTCGTTGTATGCCTTATTTTAATGAGGTTATTATGCCAGAGTTCAAAAAACACGATACCATTCTTATAGCCGCTCACGGCAATTCTTTGAGAGGTATAGTAAAGAATTTGAAGAATATGACCGAAGAGGAAATAATCAAATTCAATATTCCAACCGGTATTCCTTATTTATTTACCTTTGACGATAATCTTTCTTTGATGGAAGACAAGTTTTTGGCAGACGAGCAGACAGTTAAAAAACTTATGGAGCAGGTTGCCAATCAAGGCTCATCCAAAAAGTAAGTGAAAAAACTTTTTTTATGTCTGACAAGGATATAAAAACAATATTAGAAAAGGAAGAGTTAAATAAAGCAGACCTTGTTTTCCTCCTAAACCTAAGGGAAGAGAAAAGCCAAGATTTGTTTGACAAAGCCTTAGATATAAAATTGAGAAATGTAGGCAATACTATTCACCTAAGAGGACTTATAGAATATTCCAACCTATGTGAAAAGAATTGCCTATATTGTGGTCTAAGAAAAAAGAACGAGAAAAAAAACATTTATACTCTTACGGATAAGCAAATAGATAATTGTATTTCAGAGGCAATTCGTTTGCGTTATGGTTCTGTGGCTTTGCAATGTGGAGAACAAAGTAGCAAAGAATTTACCTCAAAAATAACTTCTATTATCAAAAGAATAAAAGAACTCTCCTTGGGAAAAATAGGCATAACCCTTTCTTGCGGAGAGCAAAAAGAGGAGGTTTATAAAGAATGGTTTCAAGCGGGAGCACACAGATATTTGCTAAGAATAGAGAGTTCTAACAAAGAATTGTATTATAAGATTCACCCAAATGACGAGAAACATTCTTTTAAAAAAAGAGTTGCTTGTATTGACAATTTAAAGGAAATAGGTTATCAAGTTGGCACGGGGATTATGGTGGGCTTACCTTTTCAAACCTTAGAAGATTTGGCTGAGGATATTCTTTTTTTTAAACAAAAGGATGTTGCTATGGTGGGATTAGGTCCTTTTATTCCACATCAAGACACTCCTCTATGGAAATACAAAGACCAAATACACTCAGACAAAGAACGTATGCTCTTAACACTGAAAACCCTTGCCCTCGTTAGAATAGTTATGCCAAAAATCAATATGGTATCCGCCACTGCCAATCAAACCTTAGACCCTTTGGGCAGAGAAAAAGCCATAATGTGTGGAGCAAATGTGGTTATGCCCAACCTTACTCCTACCATAAACAGAAAGGATTATGCCATTTATCCCAATAAGGCTTGTGTACAAGATACTCCAAATCAATGTGCTTCTTGTTTGGAAAGAAGAATAAAAAGCATAAACCACACCATATTATACGACCAATGGGGAGACTCACCTGCTTTTTTGGAAAAAAACAAGTAATAATAAGTTAATGTAAGTTATAATAAATTAGCATAAGTTATAAT
>JAUNWC010000099.1:4676-6346 GCA_030540495.1 Bacteroidota bacterium | reverse complement strand
TTTCTCTAAATTTCTTTTCTTCTTTTTGTCTTTTGGTTTGAGGTCTTATCATAAAGAAGTAAAATATTACAACTATCAAAACAAGCATTATAAGACCACTTGCACCAGAACCTTGGGCTCCTTGTCCGCCCGCCATTAGCATTAGATAATTCATTATGTTTATTTATTTTTTTTATTAAAAACTGACTTTATAACGTATGTACTTATTCTTTATTGCAAAAGAAGTATAAAAATTATATTTTTTCTACTCTCTTTCTTTCAACTCTTTTATATGAAAAATTCTTTTTTCCTTTGGTGGCAGTGTCATATATCTTTCTCCATATAAAGAGGTTAGATATTGTTCAGGCTCTTGCACACCAAAAAACTCCGTATCCTCAAAAACATATAATTCAGGCTTGCCTACAAAACTTTTATTTACAATCTCCCTTATTCCCCAAGCCCCATAATGATTGGCAAGGTACTCGCCCTTGTTTTTTAGTAAATATTTTTCTATAATATTGTAAATAAATTGTTTGTTATAAGGAAAGTGCAACAAATGTAAAACCCTTGAAATACTATTTTTCAAAAAACCATAATCTTTTAACCTATGAAATCTATAATTCTGAATTTTGTATAAAGTGTTTATCAAACGATTATAGGAGAAAAAAGAGAGATTATTATTTGTCTTATCAAGGGGGAAAATATCTATAGTAACACCGTATTTAAATTCACTAAGTCTCTCTTTAACAAGAGTTTTTCTATCCTCTATTTTTATAAATCCTCCATAGAAATCTCTCGTATTCTCTTTGCTTATCAATCTGCAATCTTTGGGCAGTTGGTTTTGCAAAACGCTTACTAATTTTGTAAAATATTCTCGTTCTACTCCAAAGTCCATATCATCGTCCCATGGTATAAAGCCTTTGTGTCTTATGGCTCCTAACATAGTACCGCCCAACATATAATAAGGAATAGAATTGGCTATGCAAATATTATGAAATATCTTGCCCAATCTTAATACCTTTTTATGTACTCTTTGTGCTAATTCTATTTGAGACTCGTTTGTCATTATTTTATTCTTCCCGAATTTAGTTTGTATTCGTATGAATGCAAGCCCTCCTTTCTAAAATCTTTTTGATAGCGTTCAAGTACTTGCTTAAATACTTGCTCATATTGAGGAATAAAAAGGTCGTCTTTTCTTTCTAAATGTTCCAATATTTCTTTGGATAGAGCCTCTGTTTGAGACAAATCTGTTTTACCTCCATTGAAAGAAGTCCCCTTTATACTACCAGGAGAAATATTCAGTATTCTATTAGAAGTTCCCTCCTTGATAAGTTCCACATTAACACTTTCTATAAAAATTTTCAAAGAAGCCTTACTTGCCGCATATACACTATAAAAAGGCGAAGACATAAAGCCCGAAATACTCACCATAATTGCACAAAAGAAATCCTCCTTACTCAAAAGTTTATCATAAAAATGCTTAATTATTCTTATTGGTGCAAGAGTATTTACTTTAAAGGTATTGTTTATATAATCTTCGCTAACATCTTTGAAAAGAGATAATTTGGCAAATCCTGCTGTTATTATTAAAGAGTCTATATCTTTGAATTGGTCAAAAAAAGTATAGTCCTCTTGCGTCAAATCAAAAATAAAGTTCTTTATTTTTTTATTCTCATATTCTTTTGGCAGAG
>JAUNWC010000099.1:0-4666 GCA_030540495.1 Bacteroidota bacterium | reverse complement strand
AATTTCTGTTTCCTTTCTTTTGCTTAAAACATCAGCGAGCGAAAGACCTATGCCCGAAGCACCTCCTACTATAAGCACCTGTTTCATAATTCTATATATAATTTGTATAAGGTTTATCTGTATCAAAAAAAACATCTCCATGATAGGTTGGAATATGTTTTGGAATTTGCCAATTGCCATATTTCCAACTCAAAAGTTTTTCATAATTTTTGGGTACAGGAACTTTCAAAAACTCAAAATCCATGTTCTCTGTTTCATACACATCTTTGCGTTCTATATCGTGTATTCTGTTATCAAATTGAAAAGAAAGCAAGGAGACTTTTTTAGTATTTAGTTTGTTGTATCGTTGGCATTCTTTCTCAAATGCAAAAAGACATTTTTCATCCTTATCTTTCACAGTTATAAGACTTTTTAGCATTTTTCTATAATAGAACTTTATCTTATTTTTGTCCTCATAAAACCTTGATAACAAAGAGGAATAATATCTTGCTTTTCTTAGGAGTATTCTTGTTTTGATTTGTTGTCTAAGAAATAGTTTAATATTATCTACAAGGTTATCCATAGGAAAGATATCTATAAATATTCCTTGATTATATTGGAAATGGCAATTCATCTCTGTTTTTTGTATTCCCGTAGTCAAAGAATTTCTCAAACGAGCAAAACAACGAAAATAACCTTTATCGTTTCTATTGGTTTGCAAAAAATAAGGCGAGGAAAACTCGTGTGCAACAGATATTAGTTTGTCGTAATCTTCTCTTAGCATCATTATATCCACATCATCGTCCCAAGGAATAAAACCTTTGTGCCTCACCGCTCCCAACATAGTACCACCAGATGCAATATATTTTATTTTATATTTATTTGCTACTCTCTGAAATTCACTTAACAAATCCAACTCCACAGCCCAAACCTCCTTCATTTTACTACTCACAAGAAAGCCATTACGCTCTTGAGCGTTTAGAAAATCATTGGGTATATCTATTTTCAAATTTATCATAGGTATTTAGAGATTCTTTTTTAACCTACTCTGCATTTTCAGATAAAGAAACATAGAATGATAAAGACGAAATTTAAACAAATAGAACAATATTTGTATGTTCCATTTGAGTTTTATGGTATTTTTGGCAAAAGAGGGCTTTAGGATTTTCATATCTCTAAGATTTTTCATTGCTTGTTTGAAAACTTCAAACCTTAGATTCATATCCACAAATCTTTTTACAAATCTATTGATATTAACCATAATTCTTTTAGGTAGTTGTTCTTTGAGCAATTCTTTCTTGTCTATCTCTATCAACCTTTGCCAGCAGTGTATTTGTTCTTGCAAAAAATCTACCCTTAGAGTTTTGGCTTGTGTAACTTGCTCGGGATGGATAATATAATAATAGTCGTAATCTTCTGAAACATAAAGAGAAGAAATATTATAAAGCAACTGCAAAATACAAACTTGGTCTTCTCCATACCAAAGTCCCAAACCTGCTTGCAACATTTTTTCTACATACTTGCGTCTAAACAATTTTCCCCAAAGATATATAGCAATACCTGAAACCTGTGTATCATTATCATAGAGAACTTTTTCTTTAATTATTTGCTCTATTCCCTTATTATCAAAATATCCTAAAACTTTTCTTATTACCTTATGCTCTCCTGTTTCTGTCTTGTTATAATGCTGACAAACAACCATATCTACATTTTCACTTTCCAAATGGTTTACCATATTGTAAATATAGTTTCCACTTACATAGTCATCTGCATCAACAAAAGTTATATATTCTCCTTTGCTACAAAAGAAAGCCTCCAAACGAGTTTGTGCCACACCCTTATTCTCCTGAGAAAAAACTTTTATTCTTTTGTCTTTTTTTGCTATTTCGTTGCAAATAGCAAGGGAATTATCCCTACTTCCATCATCAAAAAGCAATATCTCTATTTCCCTATATGTTTGGGAAAGAAGGGAGTTTATACATTTTTGTATAAACTTTTCTGCATTAAAAATGGGTACAATAATTGATACTAACTCACTCATAGACTAAGATTCTTATTCAAATAATCTAAGGATTTTTGTTTTAATTCTTCTTTTCTAATGTTTATTTTTTCATAATCTATTCTATAAATATTATGTAATAGTATTCCGGTTAAATCTTTTTTATTGTAAATCAAGCGAGAATCTAAATCAAATAAAGTCAAAAGAGAGGTAAAACGAGTTAAACCTCTTTCCTTATTGCCTATACAAAGAAAAGGTTTGTTAAAAATAATAGAAAATACCACAGCATGAAAACTATCTGTCAATACAAATTTTGCATTTACCAACCCTTTCAACCATTCCTCAACGCTCGGAAAAACAGCATTTTCATCTATTTCCTTTGATGTTAGAGTTTTCCAATCTTTTTTTGGCATTATATCCAATGTTTTCAAAGCCAATCTACGCGAAAGCACCTCTTTTAACTCTTCTTTTTCTTTGCTTTCGTCTAATATATAAACAAAAAGATTTTCGGTTAAAGTATTATCTGCCTTAGAATAAGAATTGTTTATAAGGCTAAGATAATCTTCTTTTGATAGTAAAAAAGTAGGGTCAAGTGTCAAAACTGCTCTTTGCTCAAATTCCTTTAATATTATTTCTATTGCAGAATCTTCTCTTACACTTATGGAGGAAAAACTTTTTATTAATTCCTTACATTCGCGTTTCTCTTTTTGGGAATACTCGTTTAGATTATCTGTGCCAAAGGAAGCAGAATAAGAAAAACGTTTTTTATTTGTATTTCTCAGAAAATCAAAAAAATATCTTGTTACCACGCCGTATTTTCTTCTCCAAACTTGGTCTGAACCAGAGATAAAAATATCAAACTTTTCTATGTTTGAAGCCTTTGGAAAAACTCGGCTTTCAAAAAAATCTATCGTCTTAATGTTTTGTGATATAAAAGGGAGAATATTTTTTGCCACCTTTTCATAATCTTTGCGTTTAGGACGCTTTTTTATCAAAGGCTTATAATTTTCTCTATTTAGAAAACAACCATAGAGCAACCTTGCTAAAAAATCCTTTACCCTATGTTTCAAAGAAAGAGGTTTTAGATAAAAAGTATTATCTGTCCAAACCTCAAATCCCAACTCTGCAACCACTTTCTGCAGAGCATAGGCTTGCAAAATGCCACCATAATTAACTCTCAAAGGCTGGGTAATAATTAAGACTTTATCTTTTTTCATAACACAAGTATTCCTCTTTTAGATTCAATATTCTTGCATTGGTTACTTGTCTTTTTTTCTCAAACCCTCTATAGAAAAACAAGCAAATGTTATCGTTTTTTTGGAAAACATTTGCCTGTCTTTATTTCCCAAAACTCTATTAGTTATTAGGTGTTGCTGTGTTTTGCTGTGCGTTGTTAGTAGGTACAGAAGGAACCTCTGTATTAGTGGTATTAGGAGTTAGTTGTCTGCTACTACTCCTTGGTATAAGGGCAGAAGAAAACAAGCAAAACAAAACCATTGCACCGGCTAAAACCCAAGTTGCTTTCTCCAAAAAATCTGTGGTCTTTCTTACTCCCATAACCTGATTCTGAGAGGCAAAGTTAGCAGCCAAACCACCACCTTTTCCATTTTGAACCAATATTATAAAGGCAAGCACCAATGCCACAATCATAATCAATACTGTTACTAAAATAAACATATCTAATTAAATTTTATGAGTTTTTTAACTATTTTTTATTTTCTCTATTTGATTTGCAAAGTAAATACTTTTTTTGGGATTAGAGGTCATTAGTTGTTGATAAATTTTTATTGCCTTATCTTTATTACCTTGTTTTAGGTAAATTTTAGCCATAGTTTCCGTTGCAAAACTAATATCCTCTTTGGCACTTCTTTTTATCACATTATCAATATTTTCCTCCGTCTCTTCTATCTCTGCTTCCTTAGGAGATAACTTCGGATTTTCTATTTTCAAAAATCTATTTATAAGTTCTTCTTTAGTAGGATTTTCAGATAGGTTTTCCTCTTTATAAGAGTTGATTTCCGTAATAATATCCTTGCTATTTGCTTTTTTAAGCATAGCGTTTTGCAACTCTTTTCTTCTTTCCAATGTTTCTTTAGCAGAAAGTATTGTTTGTTTTAATCTTTCTCTATCTGCAACAAAAACACCTGCCTTAGACAACCATTCCTTTTGATTAAAAGAGTTAAGAATTGTGGAAATCTTTGCTCCCAAAACCCAAAACAAACTACAAAAAGGATATTTCTCTGCAAGTCTTTGTACTAAAACCAACTCTTGCATTGATAATATATCATCCTGCATTGATAATATGTTTGTAAGTTTTGTTTTATCCATAAGTTCTCTTACTTTGGTTTGCAAAGATATAAAAAATAATTGTTATAGCAAAATTTTTGAGTTACGATTGGCTCAAAATATAAAAAAACAAATAAATAAACTATCTCTCTGTATTTTTCAAACCTTGGTGTGTCGTAAATATTCTATTTACACCTACTGCTTTTCTATTATAACAGTTATTTTTTTATTATATATTTTTGTCTATATTTTAAAATAAGAGTCCATTTTTTCTCTTACCTCTTTAATAAGTTGTTTCTTCTTATCTTTTAATTCAAAGGCTTGTTTTACCAATGATGTTATTTCGTCTATAGTATCTTTGTCTAAAATAGGAATTTCAAATTCTTTAAGTCTTTCTTCTCT
>JAUNWC010000098.1 GCA_030540495.1 Bacteroidota bacterium | reverse complement strand
ATATTCGGCTGTTGAAAACCATAAAAGCCGAAATCAATAAGACATATATCATATTATTAAAAATATTGACCAAAAAGTTTGCAAACACATACGAGATTTTGAAAACATTGATATTTGCCGTACTCAAAGCAGGAAATTCATAATCTTGTAGCGTTTGTTCTACTATGGAAATAATTTGGTATATCATATAAGTATCCAATACCATTATTCTAATAAACAAGTAGGCAGAGAGAAAAAAGGCTATAACCACACTTGCAACAAAGCCCATAGCCACGTAACGAGAAAATTTAACTCTTGTGCTTTGCATCCTTCTATATTTTACCATCATAACTATCAGCATAGCCATAGAAATGAAAAAGTATAGGTTGTCAAAAACAAAAGTCTTTTTCTCCAATCCCGTATAATAGCCAATAAGGTAGTACAGAAAACTAACAAAACCTATTATGGAGCCATACCTAAAGGAATGTTGCAAATATATTTTTTTCTCTTGCGTCATTGCTATATTTGTTTTTTTAGATGGTTATTTAACTATGATTTCATCAAAGAAGAACCACGCCTTTTTGGTGTAAAAAGTATGCCAAGAAGGAAGAGTCTTTGTTCCCTCTATCTCAAATTTTACATAGCGAAACTTTTCCTTTATCTCAAAAGTATATTCTTTGATAGCAGGGTTGTTTTTGTTGTTGCCATCGGCATCCTGCTCTCCTATATAGGTAAAATTCTTACCGTCTAAAGACACAAGACAAACTATCTTCAATGGATGAAGTATCCAAGCATGAGGCATAGCCAGAGAAGAAAGAATTGCTGTGCGATTGTTATAGACTTTTTCCAAATCTATGGTTATACTTGCATCTTCTCCCCACCAACCTAACCAATTGACTTTGTAATCAGCCGCTCCTTTGCTTCCATCCGTAAGGACAGAAGGGTCGCCTTTGCAATAGGTGGTAGAAGGCATAGGCTCGCAAGTTACTTTTTTCTGAAAGGCAATATCATCTCCAATAATATATTCTACAGAGCGTTGCAAACCTTTGTAATAAGTAGAAGGTTTTAATCCTCTTTCGTCCAAAGATTCTACCTCTGCACGTTTGCAAATATCGTTAAATGTTTCTATGCGGTCAAACATATCCTCTTTTCTCTCCCATTTGTTTTTTTGTTTTTGGTAGAAACCTCGCTCTCCATAAACCTCAGTTTTGCCTATTTCAAGTATGGCATAATGTACTGGCAAATGAGCGACCTGTACTCTTAGGAGTTTTTTCTTGTTATTCTTTACCAAGTCCTCTGCCAAATAAAGTATGCTGTCGTATCTTCTTAGATTTTCTTTGCTTAGTATATTGTCTTTGTAGTCGGATGGCGGGCCATAAATATCCAATCTTACACTATCCTTGCGAATAATAGCCTGATTTTCCAAATCGTCCATATATTCTCTCACCTTAGGTGCAGCCGCTCCGTAGTAATGATGCATAAAATCATTGATAATAGAGTCTTGATTTTCCTCTGGGTTCCAAAGCAATTTGGCAAGCAAATAATTTTTTAGTTCTGCAAATTCGTGTCCTTTGTTGCAGTTGGCTTGTTGGAATTGCATATTGGCTCCATTTTTTACAAAGTACTTTATATTAGGTTGTAAAACATGCATATTAGGGAATGGACACATATAATAAGCAAAGTCGCATTCGTAATCCCAAAGAAAAATATTTTGACTTACCTTTGCCCAATCTTCCAAGTCTTTGGCAAAGGAATTTTTTGGATTTCTGTTTTTTTCTTCTTCTATGGTAATGTTTCTATTTGCCTCTATGGTACAAAGCATTATTTGAACATTTTTCTCTGGTTTTAGGGTTTTAGGGCATTTACGAGAGTAGGTATAAGCAAGGGTGGAAATAAGTTTGGTAGGAAAAGCCTTTGCCATCTTATTGACAAAAGCAATTATGGGAGCGGCTGGAGAGCCTTCTTTGTTTATGAGTTCCATACACTTATCGCATTGACAATAAGTAGGATTATCGTTTTGAGAAACGCTCCACCAAGTTTTGTCAGGTTGCAAAAGCATTGCTTGTCTAAGGTTTTCTTTCATTACGTTGAATACCTCTGGATTTGACCAACAAATTTGGTCTCTTGTTCTTTGTCCATTAACCAAAGCAAAATATTCTGGATGAGAGGCAAAGTATTCTTTATCTGAGCAAAGCGTATTGGCTGTATGGACAAAAAATCCCTTAGCAAAAGTTTCTAAATATAAGTCGGTTTTCAACCATTTTTGAAAATCTCTATTGCGTTTGGTGAAATTAGAATTGACCTCACGGAATACGTTAGGAGAACGAAAAGAATAGTTAAGCGAAGATTTCAAAGAAAGGTCTTTCCTTTGAGGATAGACCTCACAATCTACAGAAAATTTTCTCACTCCCATCTCTCTTTCCAAAAAATCTACTACTGAGTAATAGGCATTGGAGCCATTGAACAAAAGTTTGTTGTCCTTTATGGTATAGGAAGACATTGGCATATTGTCCTTAGCATAATCTTTGATTATTCCTCGTGCGTTGCCTATAAGGATTTCCTCTTTTTGTCTTGGGTATGTTTCGTCAAAGATAAGCAACTTGGTTTTGCAAGTCTTTTGAATAGCATCTTGCAAAAGATTTGCAGCCTCTTTTTCTTCTATGGAGGCAGTCTTTGGCAATATTATTACATATTTTGACTGAGAATTTTTTACTATTTCTATGTTTCTCTGTGCATTAGTTATAAATGTTATACTTAGAAGTATAATCAAAAGTAGTGTTTTTTTCATTCCTCTTTACTTTGTTTTTCTTAATAATTGGCAAAGATACAAAAAAATATTTCACTTTAGTAGCATATTTACCAAAAAAGTAATAAAAAAAAAGGCTGTCCTTTAAGGAAAGGACAGCCTTTTTGCCAAAAAATTAAAACATTATTTTGCTATATTCAATCTATGAGATACCATACCATCGTTGGTAACAACTCTTATAAAGTAATTGCCATTGGTCAAAGAAGATGTATTTATGCTTATCTTGTTATTGCCAGAGGATAGAGCATTTTTACTCAACGATATTACTTCTCTGCCCAACATATCCACTACTTGTATATCAGCAGTTGCAGGGTTAAGCATATCTATGGAAAGAGTTGCCACGTCTCTTGCAGGGTTAGGGTAAACTATGCTTTGAGCAATGATGCCCTCAGATTCATTCAACCCCAAAGAACTACCCAAAACAAAGTCCATTTTCTTCTCAGAATAACTACCAGTGATATTAACCAAAGCATCGCTTCCTGCATATACTCTAAAGAATCCACCGCTCATACCATCGCCATAAGTATCTTTTGCAACAGCAATATAGCAACCATCGGTTGTTAGTTGAGAAAGCACAGTTGTATCTCTTTTTGCCACATCAGCATAAGGTCCACCACTTGCTACTGTTGAGCCATTCTCGTCCAAAATTTTCCAAGAAAATTCTGAGCCATATTGGTCAGTCTTTACTATAACTTTTACTTCACCCTCGCCAGATTTTGGAGCCGTTTTGGTGTATGTTTCTGTTTTGCTTGTGTTGTTATCTGTGCTTGGTGTGACTTGCTCGCCATTTATAGATAATATATTTACAGTAAAATCTGTATTTGATTTACCATCAGAACCATATCCTGCTATAGAGATAGAGCCAAGGTCAAAAGTTTTGCTTTCAAAACTTCCTATTGCGTTATTGTTTGCAGTAAAAGTATAAGTTTGATTAGCATCTATTCCATTGCCATACTCAAAAGTTAAGGATTCTATGGATACGCCAGTGTTATTTATTTTGGTGCTAAGGTTAATATAGTCTTTGCAACCAAAAACCTCTTCAACCTCTATATTTGTTACTATAGCGTGATTGCCGGCTACATTAACAATAGAAGGAGTGGTCTTTATACCTGTCCAAATGTTAGGTGCTTTCAAAGCGGAGCAACCGTCCAAAGTACCATCGGATACAAAGATAGCCAAATTAAGATGTTTCCAAACCACTTCTTCATTGGATATATATCCTGGTATGGAATAAGAATAATCTTTTTCTACAAATGTACCAGCAGGAATAACTCCATTGGTATTCAATCCTATTGTATCTCCCCATTGTTTGCCAGTTATCATATCTCTAAGCATATGCATGTGTAGATAGTTACCATTAGGCAAAATTTGAGAAGAATTGTAATTACCATAATTGGACTGAGGTCCTTCTATGCTGTCTTGCAATAAAACAACTTGTAGCATATTAAAGTTTTGATTAACATCCGCAGTATAGTAAGCCTCCACATGCACATTCATAACCCCCGTAGTTGCATCTATCTCGGCAGTTGCTGCTATATTTACAGGAGAGTCTTGATTTTGAATAGTGGTAGCACGTTCAGTATAATCGCTATTAGAATAATAGTTAGCGTATTTGCAAGCACTTACATTATTAAGTACTGTACGAGAAACCGTAAAAGCAGGGTATCCGCTTATACTTGCTTGACCAGCCAAACCGTCTCCCCATTGAGTAGTGTACATAGCAGCATAGCCTCCTTGGTGTATATTAATCACCACAGTGCCAGGATTATTGTTTGCCCAGTTGCCTAACTGTTGATGTCCTTTTGGGCAGTAGCCACAATTTACGCCTGTGTATTCCTCAAAAACCACTTTGCGTTTTTCTGTCTGAGTACTTACTATTGTTTGAGCAGTCAATCCTAAGGAGACAAAGCCCATAAGTAAAAATAATACCTTCTTCATAAGATTTTTATCTGTTTTATTGTTATTAATTTTTTGACTATAAAAATATTCAGTTTGCAAATATAGTAATTATTTATAATACAACAATAAGAAAAACGCATTTTTTTTGAAAAAAATGAGTTTTTCTTACTTTTATTGCCACAAATATGCAGAAAAAAAACACTTTATTCTACCTCTATTTTATATATGTTTTTTGTCTTGTTAGTTATCTTAAATCTGTCGTCTATTCTTTCTCCTACAACCCAAACAATATCCTCTCCAGAGCAAAGCAACCATTGTTTTTCTTTGTCTATTATGGAGTATTTTTGATTGGTGAAAAAGTCTGATATTTTTTGTTTGCCGTGCAAACCAAAAGGAAAAAATACATCTCCTTTTTGCCAATGTCTTAGTTGTAGGGGGAATTTCAATAGGTCATAGTCCAACATGGCTACATTTTTTTCTTTTGGTATGCGTATAAAATTAAGGTCTCTAAGCGTTTCTATCTGCAAGGCAAGAGGTGTTTTTATGCTTGTTTGCCAATCTTCTATAAGGTAGTTAGTGGAGTTGTTCGCTTGTTCTCTTGTGGTTATAAAGAGATATTTTCTATCCCTAACCAATCTATATTTTTCAGAGAAAAATTTTCTACCCGTAGAGGTATTGTCTTTTAATGCATCACAAATAGAGTTAATATTTGATTCATTGAATCCAAACTCAGAAAGAATTTCATACATAAATATATGCAAAGGCTCCAAACTCAAAGCCTCCTGTATGTTTATTTTTATGTGGTCTTGTTCTTTTTGAAGTATATTGTTTTTTACCTCATCCACCACCTTACGAAAAACTATTTCTGTTTCTCTCAGTCGCTCTATATTCTTTTTTATTATAATATCAAAGTTTGGAGAAATCTCGCGAAGGATAGGAATAACCTCGTTGCGTATTTTGTTGCGAGTAAATTTGTTGTCCTTATTGGTGGAGTCTTCTACAAAGGAGATATTGTGTCGCTTAGCATAGTCGTTGATATTTCTTCTTGAGGCAAAAAGCAAAGGACGAATAATCTTACCACTCTTTGGCAATATGCCGTGCAATCCTGCAATACCCGTGCCTCTCAAAAGATTGATAACAAAGGTTTCTGCCGAGTCGTCTGAGTGGTGTGCAGTAGCAAGAAAGGTAAAATTATTTTCCTCTAATACCTTATTAAACCAATCATAACGCAAATCCCTTGCCGACATTTCAAGGCTTTTTTTCTCCTTTTCCATATAGGCAAAGGTATCAAAGTCTTGTACAAAAATAGGTATATTGTTCTCTTGTGCAAACCTTCTAACAAAACTCTCGTCTCTCAAACTTTCCTCTCCTCTAAGATGAAAATTGCAGTGTGCTATGGCAAAATTATACCTACTTCTAAGGAATAAATCAAGCATAACCATAGAATCCACACCACCACTTACGGCAAGCAAAATCTTATCCTTTTTAGGGTTAAAAAGTCCTTTATCCTTTATATAATGCTGAAACTCCTGTAACATAACTTTAAGAATTGCATATTTTGTTTAATTCTTCTGGTAAATAATCTATTTCTATCCTTTGCTTAAGATTTGTAGTAAGTGTATAACTCACTAGATTATCGGGATTCATTTGAACAAGTTGTATTTTGATATCATCTCCTTGTTCAATATAATATT
>JAUNWC010000097.1 GCA_030540495.1 Bacteroidota bacterium | reverse complement strand
GGGATAGGTTAGCATAGGAGGGCAAAGCCGTTACTTTTTGTTATACGCTTTGCGTCTCCTATAACAACTTATGCTAACCTATTCCAACCTATGCTAACTTATAATAAGGAGGCTTTTGCCTCCAACTTATAACAACCTATTAGAATATTTTTCTTATCTTTCTCGAAAAAACTATGACGTACGGATATATAAGAGTAAGTAGCGATAAGCAAACGGTAGAAAACCAAAGATTTGAGATTAAAAACTTTGCTAAAAAAAACAATCTTAAAATTGATGGTTGGATAGACGAAACCATTAGCGGAATAAGAAATTATGATAAACGCAAACTTGGTACTTTGCTTAAAAAAGTAGAAAAAGACGATTTGATAATTTGCTCCGAACTTTCAAGGCTTGGTAGAAACCTTTTTATGATTATGGAAATTCTTTCCATATGTATGAAAAAAGAATGCAAGGTTTGGACTATCAAAGATGGCTACCGCTTAGGAGCCGATATTCAAAGTAAAGTACTTGCCTTTGCCTTTGGTTTAAGTGCAGAAATAGAACGCAACCTAATAAGCCAAAGAACCAAAGAAGCATTAAAAAAGTGGAAAGCAGATGGTGTGATTTTAGGAAGAAAAAACGGCTCAAGAAATATTTGTCTAAATAAAAACTGTGAAAAAAAACATAAAAAAATTTGCACTTTATTAGAAAAAGGAGAAAGTATTCCACAAATTGCAAAAAAGGTTATGGTTTCAAAAGGCACTCTTTATAGATATTTGGCTTATTGTGAAATTTATACCCCTACAAACAAAAAATCTAAATCTTGGTTAGAACGCAAGATATTTTAAAATTTCAGAATAAATGTCCAATTTTTGAAAACAAACTCTGGCAAAAAAGGCGAAGGAATGCCCGTTGTTAGAAATCCGCAGTTTTACTTTAGGGAGGGATTTTGCTGGAACTTAATCAACGGGACAAGAAGTGAAAATGATTTGAAGTTTAAGTTTTGTAGTCCTTGTGTTAATGATGTTGGTAGTATGAAACTTTGTTCTTATAGTGATAAAATTTCCTCAAAATTCTTAATTTGCATTGGAAACAGTGATTTTGCAAGCAGATATACAGAAGCCTATGTAAATTTTACTGTTAATTTTCAAGTAAATGATTGTAGACAAATTCCTATCGTCATTCCTGATTCTGAACAACTCAAAGCCTTTGAAACTTTGTTTGAACAAGCGTATGCAATAAAGAAAAAACAGTTTCAAAACAAAATAACTTCTGCCAAAGCGGAAGAAGAACTTTCCGTACTTCAGCAGAAGCTAGATAAAATGGTTTACAGTTTATATGCCATATAGTTCTTCTACCATTTTGTCTAATTTGTTTTGAATTGGTTTAAGCAGTTTGTCCGCCTGCTCTTCTGAAATTCTGTGGGCAAACTGTTCTTTTTTGATTTTAAACGCTTGGTCAAAAATTGTTTTAAATTCAGCAAGTTGCTTCTGTGTGGGAATTAAAATCGGAAGTTGTCTTGCATCATTAATTTGAAAATGAACTGTATTATTGATAAAGTTATTAACATATGAACTCATAAAAACTGTATTAATTAAACTTACATAATACCAATCAGCGAGCGAAGTTTTTGAAAACAAAGACATACTCAATACATCAAAAATACCTTTACCTTTAGTCCTTGCTTTTAAAGTTATAGATACGTCTGTCCAGCAAAATCCCTCAAAAAACTCTTCTCTTATCTCTTTGTTTGACAAAGAATTGTTTTCTAAGGAATAAACCTCACGGACTGCTTTTCTTATGGTAATATCAACATTCATACCTACCAAAATTCTTATGTGTTTGTCCTTTAAGGAATCGGAAAGAACATTAAAGCCCGAAAAATAAAAATAACCTATAAGTACATCAAGTTGCTTGCTACCGGGCAAAAAATTAGTTATTACATCCTTAAGCAAAGCCTTGTTGTTGGTAATAAAAGTACTCATTGCAAAAAAAGTTGATTATTTACTTACTTAAATTTCTTTTGCAAAGATAGTTATTTTTTGAAAAATTTTTCTTATTCTCTCTTTTTTTATACCTCTGCAGTGTCGTGTAATTGTATGGTTAAAAGATTTTGATATGATAAAAAATAGGAAATACTTATGATTTATATAATTTTAACGAAGATAGAGATGGAACTTATTCTCAATATCTTACTTCTTCCTATGGTTGCGACAGTACAATAACTCTTTTGTTAGAAGTAGATAAGGATGCTAAACTGTTTATTCCTAATGCCTTTTACACCAAAAGACAGGTATAACAATACTTTCTGTGTTTATCCACAAGAGGATATTGTGCATGTTAAATCCTTTAAAATCTATAATCGTTGGGGAACTTTGCTTTGGCAAACCAATGATATAACACAATGTTGGGACGGACTTTATCAAAACAAATTTGTAGCACAAGGAACATACGTCTATAAGGTAGAGTATTATAGAAACACAGAGCCTAATGAAATTCTTAATGAGCAAGGAACGTTTATGGTTTTATACTAAAGGAAAACTTCATTGGTTTAAATATTTTGATTTAATTTTGCAAAGATATTTTTTTTGATAATAATGAAGAATTTTGGTATAATAGGCATTGGTGGATATGTTGCTCCGCGTCATCTCAAGGCTATAAAGGAGACTAATAACAACCTTGTTTGTGCATTGGATACTAATGACAGCGTTGGTATTATAGACTCTTATTTTCCTATGTGTAATTTCTACACAGAATACGAAAGGTTTGACAGATATGTAGATAAGATTTTTAGAACTCCAAAAAAGTTGGACTACCTCTCTGTATGTACTCCCAATTATTTACACGATGCTCATATACGTTTTGGTTTGCGTAACGAATGCGATGTTATTTGCGAAAAACCTTTGGTTTTGAATACTTGGAATCTTGATGCTCTAAGTCTTTTGGAAAAACAAACGGGCAAAAAGGTTTATAATATTCTGCAATTGCGTTTGCATCCGGCTGTAAAACAATGGAAACAAAGAATAGATTCTGCTCCAAAGGACAAGGTTTTTGATGTGGATTTGACCTATATTACTTCTCGCGGACTTTGGTACTATACTTCTTGGAAAGGAAATACAGAAAAAAGCGGAGGCATTGCTACAAACATTGGCGTACATTTTTATGATATGTTGTCTTGGATTTTTGGCAAAGTAAAAGAAAATATTGTCCACATAGCCTCACACGACAGAGTGGCAGGTTTGCTTTATTTTGAAAGAGCAAGGGTTCGCTATTTTCTTTCCATTAATTACGATACTCTTCCTTTGGAGGTGAAACAAGCGGGCAAGCGTACTTATAGAAAAATAGTTTGCGATAAGGAAGAAATAGAATTTTCAGAAGGTTTTACAGAGTTGCACACAGAGAGTTATAGAAGTATTTTGGAGGGTAGGGGCTTTACCATAGAAGATGCAAGAAACTGTATAGAAATAGTAAGTTATATAAGAAATGCTAAACCTATTGGTTTGGAGGGCGATTATCATCCTTTGGCAAAACTTCCTTTGACTTCTCACCCTTTTACCATAAATTTATAGAAGTATGAAAAGACTTGCTGTTTTTGATATGTTTTATTCCATACAAGGCGAAGGAGAATTTGTTGGTATGCCTGCTTTTTTTATTCGTTTGGCTGGTTGTGATGTGGGGTGTGATTTTTGCGATGAAAAAAGGGCTTGGCATCCCTCTTCTGATATGATGATGGAAGTAGAGGATATAATCTCAGAAGTAAAGAAAAGTGGAGCAAAAAATGTGGTTATTACCGGAGGTGAGCCTTCTTTGTTTGACCTAACTTCTTTGACACAATCTTTGGCAAGTTTGGGTATAAAAACATTTTTAGAAACCTCTGGTACCAATCTTATTAGAGGCAATTTTTTTCACATTACTTTATCGCCAAAGCAAAACAGAACGCCCTTGATTCAAAAGGAAAGAACAATAGAGAAATATTATTTTCTCAATCCTTTAAACTCCCTAAAAGTTGTTATAGCCACAGAAGAAGATTTTCTCTTTGCTGAGAAAATGGCAAATTTGGTGAAAGATAAAACAAAAACAACTTTTTATCTTCAGCCCGAATGGAGCCAAACAGCAACCATTTTGCCCAAGATAATAGACTATGTAAAACAAAACAACCTTTGGCATCTTTCCTTACAGATGCACAAATATATGAATATCAAATAACATACTATTAAGACAAAAACTTCTTAAAACTTATGTAAATTTGCATTTTACTTACTATCTTTGCACATTAAAATACAATCTTTTTTTTATGAGAAAAATAATTTTTATTCTATCGTTGATGGTTTCCTTGTTTTTGACCAATATGGCAAAAGCAGATGGAGGAATGTGGTTGCCTATGTTGTTGTCTATGAACGAGAGCGATATGCAGGCAAAAGGAATGCAAATATCTACAAAGGATATTTATGATGTCAATAATGCTTCTTTAAAAGATGCTGTTATGCTTTTTGGTGGTGGTTGTACGGGAGAATTTGTTTCCAATCAAGGTTTGGTTTTTACCAACCATCATTGTGGATACTCCTATATAGTAAAACACTCCACAGTAGAGCACGATTATCTTACCAATGGTTTTGTGGCAAATAGTTTGCAAGAGGAGTTGCCTTGCCCTGGTCTTTCTGTTACCATTTTGCAATATATGAAAGATGTTACCGCAGAGGTTTTGCAGGGAGTGGATAATAAATTGACCTCTGAGCAAAGAAAAACTTTGATAAAAACCAATATTGACAACCTTATTGCTAAGGAAACACAAGGAACGGATTACTCTGCAATAATAAAGCCTATATACTATGGCAATCAATATATTATGTGGGTTAATAGAGTTTATAATGATGTTAGGCTTGTGGCCGCTCCGCCAAGTAATATAGGCAAATTTGGAGGAGATACCGACAACTGGATGTGGCCAAGACATACGGGAGATTTCTCTGTTTTTAGAGTCTATGCAAGCAAAGATAACAAGCCAGCAAAATATCATAAGGACAACGTGCCTTATACTCCCAAAAAGTTTTTGAAAATCTCTTTGAAAGAAAAGAATGAAGGCGATTTTACCTTTGTTTTTGGTTATCCTGGAACTACCAAACAGTTCCTTACTTCCTTTGCAGTGGAGCAAGTGCAGAACTACGAGGACCCTATAAGAATAAAACTTCGTACCGAAGTGTTAAACGTTTATAATCAAGCAATGAACGAAAGTCCTGCTAAACGTTTGAGATATGCGTCCAATGTGGCAGGCATAGCAAATGGTTGGAAAAAATGGCAAGGCGAGGTAAAGGGCTTAAAATTTCTAAATGCAATAGAAAAGAAGCAAGAATTTGAAAAAAATTATACCGATATTATACCTCAGTTTAAACAAACTTACAGTAATAATTTGCCATACAAATTAAAAGAAATTTACCTTAGCGAAGCGGTGCTTTCTTCTCAAATGATGAAACAAGCAAGGCAAATGCTTAACCTTATCACTCTTTCTTTGAGCGATACAGCAAGCGAGGGAACAACCAACCTTTATGCAAAAAAACTTTTAGACAATCTTCAAACATATTACAGCAATGATTTTGCCTCTCAAAGAGTGGTGGATAGTACTATTTTTGTTAGGACTATGCTTATTTTTTACAACGATTTTGCAAAGGATAACTACTCTTTTCTAAAAGAAAGAATTAATAAGAAATACAAGGGCGAGGCAGAAAAATACTTTGCCGAAGTATTTTCTCATACCATCCTAACAAATCCAAAGCAAGTAGAAAAATTACTAACCTCATATAAGAAGAAAAATTATAAGAAACTTTCAGAGGATTGTGCTGTGGAATTACTGTCGCCTATCTGGAAAGAATATTTTGACAAAGATATAGACAATCTTGCCAAAAATGAAAATACTTTGGATAGTCTTTACCGCATATATGTTGCTCAAATAATGGAAAAAGAAAAAGACAGAATGTTTTATCCTGATGCTAATCTAACTCTTAGAGTTGCATATGGAAATATTGCTTCTTTTCATCCAAGAGATGCCATAACATATAAGCATTATACCACATTGCAGGGTATTATGGAGAAGGAAAATCCTGATATTTATGACTATGTGGTGGAAAAGAAACTTAAAGACTTATACCTAAATAAAGATTATGGGCAATATGCTAATTCCTTAGGAGAAATGCCTGTGGCTTTCATAGCAAGCAATCATACTACTGGAGGAAATTCTGGCTCTCCTGTTATGGACAAAGATGGCAATTTGATAGGTATCAATTTTGACAGAAATTGGGAAGGAACAATGAGCGACATACTTTACGACAAAGATTTGTGTAGAAACATCTCTTTGGATATAAGATATTGCTTGTTTATAATAGACAAATTCTTAGGAGCCGAAAATATTATCAAAGAATTAGAAAT
>JAUNWC010000096.1 GCA_030540495.1 Bacteroidota bacterium | reverse complement strand
TGCAAAATAAGGACAGATAAAGAGCAAAGAATAGCAAGCGAGCAAAGAATATAAAGAGTTTTAGTCTTTTTTAGATTAATTTTTTTCATTAGTATAAAGATATTTTTGAACATGCAAAGATAGTGTTTTTTCTTCCAAAAAGACTAAGGTAGAGAGGTTAAAAAAGTTTTAGGAGAGCAAAAAAGACAGGCTTCCATAAATTTTGACTATCTTTGCAAAAAATAAAATAGAGTATCTCTTAGAACATTGTAAGCAAAGATATATGGTGGAATTTGGCAAAATATATAATGAAGATTGTGTAAAGACAATGGAAAAATTAGAGGATGAAAGTATTGATTTTGTAATAACTTCTCCTCCTTACGATGATATAAGAAATTACAATGGTTATAGTTTTGATTTTGAAAGGATAGCAAAGGAATTGTTTCGTATAATAAAACAAGGTGGAGTTGTGGTTTGGGTTGTTGCCGATGCTACCAAAAATGGTAGTGAAACGGGAACAAGTTTTCGTCAGGCTTTGAGATTTATGGAACTTGGTTTTAATTTGCATGATACCATGATATATTACAAAAACAACCCTATGCCTCAGACTGGCAATAGATACCATCAGATGTTTGAATATATGTTTTGTTTTTCCAAAGGAGTGCCAAAAACTTTTAATCCTATAAAAGAGGCAACCAAATATAGAGGACTTGCCAATATGAAAAATAGGGGTAAAGATGGTGTCTTAAACTATGAAAAGGTAGAAAGAAGTATAGAAAAAAAAGTAGGAAATGTTTTTGCTTATTCTATAGGAGGAGGAATTACAACTCCGGATAAAATCGCTTATAAGCACCCAGCAATATTTCCCGAAAAACTTGTAAAAGACCAAATCATAACTTGGACAAATGAATTAGAAGTGGTTTATGACCCTTTTATGGGCAGTGGTACAACGGCAAAGGTAGCAGAATTGTTACATAGAAAATGGATTGGCTCTGAAATATCAAAAGAATATGTTGATATAGCACAAGAAAGAATCGCCCCATACTTGCAAAATGACTTATTTACAAAAAATTAGAAAACTTTTAAGGTTATGAAAACAGTATTAGAAGGCTCGGTAACCTATTGAATAAAAGTAATAATTAAAAAAACTAACATTTAATATTTAGAATAATAAACACAATAAATATAAAAGATATATGCAAAATATTCGCAATGTGGCAATAATCGCTCATGTTGATCATGGAAAGACGACTTTGGTAGATAGAATGCTTTATCAGGCAAAACTATTTAGAGACAATCAAGAAAAGAAAGAACTAATACTTGATAGCAACGATTTGGAAAGAGAAAGAGGAATAACCATTCTTTCCAAAAATGTTTCTATTCGTTATAAGGATTATAAAATCAATATTATAGACACTCCTGGACATAGCGACTTTGGAGGAGAGGTAGAAAGGGTGCTTAATATGGCAGACGGAGTTCTTTTGGTAGTGGATGCTTTTGAAGGACCTATGCCTCAAACTCGTTTTGTACTCCAAAAAGCCATAGAATTAAACCTAAAACCTATTGTGGTAATAAACAAAGTGGATAAACCAAATTGTGACCCTATTGGCACTATGGAAAAAGTCTTTGACCTTATGTGCGTATTGGGGGCAAGCGAAGAGCAGTTGGACTTTCCTACTGTTTATGGTTCTTCTAAGCAAGGTTGGATGAGTGAGGACCACACTAAACCAACCTCTGATGTGGCTTATCTTTTGGATACCATAATAAAATATATTCCCGCTTATCCAAAAATAGAAGGAAATACACAAATGATGATTTCCTCTTTGGACTACTCTTCATATGTAGGCAGAATAGCAGTAGGACGTTTGCATAGAGGCACTTTGCAAGCAGGACAAGACGTAACTCTTTGCAAAGTAAATGGAGAAAAATACACAAGCAAGGTAAAAGAATTATATGTTTTTGAGGGCTTAGCAAAGGAAAAAGTAAAAACACCAGTAGAGGCAGGAGAAATTGTTGCTCTCTTGGGTATAGATAATTTTGATATAGGAGACACTATTTGCGACAAAGAAGAGCCTGAGCCTTTGCCTCCTATAAAAGTGGATGAGCCAACGTTGAGTATGCTTTTCACCATAAACAATTCGCCGTTTTTTGGAAAAGAAGGCAAGTTTGTTACTTCTCGCCATTTGAGAGATAGGCTTTATGCAGAGTTAGAAAAGAATTTGGCTCTTAGGATAGAGGACACTGATTCGCCTGATACTATGATAGTTTATGGAAGAGGTATTTTGCATTTGAGTATTCTGATAGAAACCATGAGAAGAGAGGGATATGAATTGCAAGTAGGCCAACCAAAAGTAATTATAAAAGAAATAGATGGCAAGAAATGTGAGCCTGTAGAACAACTAATAATAGTAACTCCAGAGCAGTATAGTGGAAAGATAATAGAGCAAGTAACTTCTCGCAAAGGAGAACTATTAAGTATGGAACCACAGGGAGATAGGCAACATATAGAGTTTTCTATTCCTTCTCGCGGAATAATAGGTTTGACAAATACTATTCTTACTATTTCAGAAGGAGAGGCTATAATGGCACATCAGTTAAAAGATTTTGAACCATGGAAGGGAGAAATGCCATCCAAAAGAATGGGAGCCTTAATAGCCAAAGAGACAGGTCAAGTAATAGAGTATTCGCTTAATAAGTTACAAGACAGAGGCAGATTCTTTGTGGATCCGGGCGATGAAATATATACTGGTATGGTTGTAGGAGAAGGTTTGAGACCAGATGATATTGTTGTCAATCTTGTAATAACCAAGAAACTAACCAATATGCGTGCCGCTGGTAGCGATGAGAAAAACAATATTGCTCCGGCAATAAAATTCTCTTTGGAGGAGGCTATGGAATACATCAAGGATGATGAATATTTGGAAATAACTCCTTTGCACCTAAGAATACGCAAAATAATACTTGACGAGGTACAGAGAAAACGTGCCAATCAAGCCAAACAATCCATGAATGAATAAGTAATTTTTTTTTTGTAAAAGCAAAGGATAAGAAAAAGTGAGACTTTTCAATAGGATAAATAGAAAACTTATTGCCTATTTATTAGGTCTGCAAATAGTAGTTTTATCGGCTATGTGTTTGCTTCCAATGGTTTTTTCTATCTATTATAACGAGAGTTTGCAAATAAGAAATTTTATCCTTTGCTTTCTTGTTTTCTTGTTGTTGGGAGGAGGGCTTTTGTATGCTAATAAAGACTTTCATTTACCTGTTTCCAAAAAAGACGGACAAATAGCCGTTGGTTTGCTTTGGCTATTTATTCCTTTGTTTGGTGCTTTGCCATACCTTTTGACACAAAAGTTTTCTTTTAATGAGGCTGTTTTTGAGAGTTTTTCGGGGTTTACTACCACCGGCTCTACCATAATAAAAGATTTGTCCATAGTGCCAAAAAGTTTATTGGTCTATAGGGCTTTAACTCAGTGGGTAGGAGGTTTGGGCTTTGCTGTCGTTATTATTCTAACCTTAAAAGGCAGAGCGGGGCTTATGATGAATATTTTCAACGCTGAGTTTTCCTCTGTCTATAAGAATAGGATGTACCCTCATCTTAGTGACGTGGCTCTTAGAATACTGTTGGTTTATTCTTCTTTGACTTTGCTTTGTTTTTTGCTTTTGAATATGGGAAGTATGAATATTTTCCAATCCTTATGCCACTCTTTTTCCACCATAGCAACGGGAGGATTTTCTACAGAAAACAGCAATATAGGTGCTTTTGCCGATAGTTATACTATCAATATTATTACTCTTATGATGTTTCTTTCGGGTATTAGTTATTTTGTCTTTGTTAGAGTGTTTCGCTTTGATTTTAAGGTTTTAAAAGACAATCAACTATGTGCATATATATTAGGAATTGTTGGAGTTAGCGCTGTGTTTGTGCTTTATTCTTTTTACAAAGGAGATAGCAATTTGTTGCTAAATATTAGAAATGCTTTGTTTTATGTTGTTTCCATATTATCTACTACTGGTTATGATATACAAAGTTATGGTAATCATATTTTTATATCCACAGTATTAATATTTCTGATGTTTATAGGAGGTTGCTCGGCCTCTTCGGCTTCTGGACTTAAGATTATAAGAATTATTCAGATAGCACGTTATGGCAAAGTTTCTATGAGCAAAATTTTTCACCCTCATGCCATACTGCCCGTAAAATATAATGGTAAAACGGTTTCGGACGAGGAAATGAAAAATACTCTTTCTTTTTTCTTTCTCTATGTGGTTATATTTGTGGCTGGAGTGTTTCTTTTGTCTTGTTTGGGCAATGCTTTTGATGTATCCATAACTCTTTCCATTGCCAATTTGGGAAACATAGGACCTGTGGTAGGAGGCTATCTGAAAGATTTTTCTTATGCTTGCTTAAATATTCCTTCTCAAATAATACTTATTCTTTTGATGGTTATAGGGCGTTTGGAAATATTTGCATTTTTTGCTCTTTTATCCACTTCGCTTTGGAGAAAAAATTAAGCACAATATGAAAAACAGAAGCAAGAATATAGATATGTTTTTGAGTGCCTTTCGTATTGTGAGCATATTGCTTGTAATAGAAGGTGTGTTTATGCTTTTGTCTATAATTCCTTCTTGTTTGGAAATAATCTCTGCTAACAATCAAACTATTATATCAAACGAGACCAAGGCTATAAAAATACTCTCTCTTTGTGCTGTGATAACAATAGTCTCTGGACTACTCCTCTATTTCTTTATAAGAAAAAAGACTCTAAACATAGACAAACGCTCTGGGTTTCTTGTGGTTACTTTGGTTTGGATAGTGTTTTCTTTGTTTGGATGTTTACCTTATATTTTTGGTGGTTATATAGGTAGTTTTACGGATGCGTATTTTGAGACAATGTCGGGCTTTACAACCACAGGAGCCTCTATAATGCAGGATGTTGAAACATTGCCATACAGCATAGGTTTTTGGAGAATACTTACTGAGTGGATAGGGGGCATTGGTATTATTGTTATTTTGCTTTCCATTGTTCCGGCTATGGGTGGAGGAGGTGGTATGGCTTTGTATTCTGCTGAAGTGGCAGGACCGGTTAAAAACAAACTTTCTCCACATATAAGAGAAACCTCGCATATACTTTTAAGTGTTTATCTTTGCCTTACAATAATATACATATTTTCTTATCATTTTGGAGGTATGTCATGGTTTGACGCTGTGAGTTATGGTCTAACCACAGTTGCCACCGGAGGCTTAGCCTCTCACAATGCTTCGGCTATGGATTTTGCACCACATTTGCAATATATGATGATTTTCTTTATGACTCTTTCGGGTACCAATCTTCTATTTCTTTATTTTATGGTAAAACGCAAATTCAAAGAGTTAAGGAAAAGTGAGGAGTTTAAGACCTACCTTGGTATAATATTGTTGGCAACCTTGCTTATATTCTTTCTTACTTTCTCTATGGACAAAGGTGCAGAGAGAACCTTTAGGGAGGCTTTGTTTGAAGTAGTTGCAAGCATAACTTCTACTGGTTTGGTTATTTGTGACTATACTCAGTGGCAAACCGGTGCTATGGTTATATTATTTATTCTTATGTTCTCGGGAGCAATGAGTGGTAGCACAACGGGAGGTTTTAAGTTGGTTAGGACTATAATTCTTTTCAAGTCAGTAAAAACAAATATAACAAGTAGTCTTCATTCCAATGCTTTTGTCCCCGTAACCTTAGACAAAAAACCTGTTGCAGATGAAACTTTGTTTAATATTTTTGCCATGTTTGTTTTGTATATTCTTACGGGCTGTGTAGGTTTGTTTGTTTTGGTGTTTGGTGGAGTAGATTTTGAGCAAGCGGGAGTAAGTGTTATAAGTGCTTTAAGCAATATGGGACCTGGCTACAAAGAAAGTGCAGCAGGCAATTTTGCCCATTTTTCTCCTTTAGCAAAATGGACAATGAGTGTTTTGATGTGTGTAGGACGTTTGGAATTGGTTACTGTCTATTCCTTATTCACAAAATCATTTTGGAAAAGATAATCATATAAATATCAATCATATAAAATTAAAATATTATGTTAGATTTTTTTGAAAAAGATAGTTTTTTGTCAGGTTTTTTGTTGGCCCTGTTGCTTAACTTAGTAGGAGCGGGAGTTATTTTTCTTGTTTTGTATATTATTAACGCCGATGTGCTGTTGAATTTAAAGGCTTTTCTTTTTTCTGTTGTGCCATCCGTGTTTTTGTTTCGCTATCAAATAAGACAAGGCAAAGCCAATGCTTTCAAAGGTGCGGTTTTTACTCTTATTCTTTGTTTGCTATTGATTTTTATTAGTTTTCTAAGGATGAATATTTTTGATAATCCTTTTAGCCAAAAAATTCAATTCTAAGCAAGAAAAATTCCTCTACTCAATACAAAGTATTTTTATAAAAAAATACCTCTTCTTTCTTTCGAAAATATTCAATAGATGAGTATTTTTCTACTACTAACTATCTTTTTATCTTATAGTTATATAAAAATATAAC